>USLD01000085.1 GCA_900555495.1 uncultured Slackia sp.
TCGCAGGAGAAGACGTTCATGGCATCGCAGCGAAACGACAGATACGATATCAACGATGATTACGAAGACGAGCGCGAAGCGGCGCGCCGCCGTCTCGAGCGTCGTCGTGCGGCTTCGGGCTCCCAGCCCGCATCGTCTCGTCGCCAGACGCCCTCTTCGTCCGATCGCTCTCGCGCCCGCGCGCGCGACGGCGAGCGGATCGACCCGTTATCGCGCTCGCTCGTGGGCGCTCCCGCATCGGTCCTTTCCGACGGCGTGCATATTCCGCGCCCTGTGATCTTCGGCGCAGGGATCCTGCTCCTCGTGGCTATTTTCGCCGGAATCGCGGCCATCGAGCGCGCCTGCACGGCGCAAGACGAGCCTCCCGCCGCCATCCAGGTCGACACGGGCGATGGAACCGCCGCTTCCGAGGAACAGCCCGCCGCTCAGGCTGATTTCTCGCTTCTTCCCGCCGACACGCCGGCCGATATCGTTTCAGCGCTGGAGGCGAAGGCCGACGACCAGCGCGTGGTTTCGATCGTCAACAACGCGCAGGGCTACGTGGATACCTTCGGCGCCGTCTCTGCCGCGAACCTGTTCAAGCTCGCGGCCGAAGACGACGAGGCGCTCGATTTCGTGGCGGGCGTCTTGGGCGAGTATCCCGAGGCCTCCGGCGCCTCGATCGATGAATCGGTCACGAAGGGCGTTATTCCCATGTTCTATCAGTGGGATACGCGCTGGGGTTACGTCGATTACTGCGCGGGGCCCATCGGCACGACGGGTTGCTGCCCCACGTCGCTTTCCATGGTGTATGCGGGCCTTACGGGTAAGACCGACAAGTCGCCTGCCGATTTCGCGGCCATTTCTACCGAGAACGGTTACGCCGAAGACGGGCAGGGAACCTACGCTACTTTCCTTACCGATATGTCTGCGACCTTCGGTCTGCAGTGTGAGAAATTCACGCCCACCACGCAGAATTTCCTGACGTATCGCGAAAGCGGCTACGTGGTGATCTGTAACGTCGGCCCTGGCGATTTCACCGATTCGGGCCACTTCTTCGTGGCGACGGGCCTTGCCGAGGACGGCACCGTGAAGGTGAACGATCCGTATTCGAGCGTGCGTTCGGCCAAGACGTGGGATCCCGAGCGAATCGCGAACCAGTCGATCGGCATGTACGCGTTTCGCGCATAACCGCAAGCGGCGCAGTTTTTGCGCCGCTTTTCTTTTACATATTCGGCCGTCTATGGCGTCGGCCGGGCTTTTCGCATGAGAAAGCGCTTCATCGTGGTAAAGTATGCCTCCATATTGCACGTCCCAACAGAAGGAGGACCACGTTATGAAGAAGGTGCTCACCAGCCTACCTTTCATTTTGCTGGTGTCCGTCGTCGTGGGCATTCTCGTAGGCCTGGTGGCCAACGAGACGGTCATGAACGTCGTCGTCACCGTTAAATACATCCTGGGGCAGTTGATCACGTTCTGTGTCCCGCTTATCATCATCGGCTTCATCGCTCCGTCGATCACCAAGCTCGGGAAGAACGTTTCGCGCATCCTGGGCGTGGCCGTGATCCTGGCCTATCTTTCGTCCATCGGCGCCGCGTTCTTCTCGATGGTTTCGGGCTATGCGCTTATTCCCAACCTGTCGATCGCCACGTCGGTCGACGGCCTCAGGGAGCTTCCCGAAATCGTCTTCCAGCTGGACATCCCTCAGATCATGCCCGTCATGAGCGCGCTCGTTCTGGCCGTCTTGCTGGGTCTTGCCTGCGTGTGGGCGAAGGCCGACGGCATCGCGCACTTGCTTGACGAGTTCCAGCGCATCGTGTTGTCCGTGGTCACGCGCGTGGTCATTCCGCTGCTGCCGTTCTTCATCGCCACCACGTTCTGCGCGCTGGCGTATGAGGGTACCATCACCAAGCAGCTGCCCGTGTTCTTGCTGGTCGTGGTGATCGTTATCGTGGGCCACTATATTTGGCTGGCGGTCATCTACGGTATCGCCGGCGCCTATGCGGGCAAAAATCCGCTCCAGGTCATCAAACACTACGGCCCTGCGTACCTCACCGCGGTCGGCACCATGTCTTCGGCTGCCACGCTTGCTGTCGCGCTGCAGTGCGCGAACAAGGCCGTGCCGCCGCTGCGTCGCGACATGGTGAGCTTCGGCATTCCTCTGTTCGCCAACATCCACCTGTGCGGATCGGTTCTGACCGAGGTCTTCTTCGTGATGACCATCTCCCAGATGCTTTACGGCGCCACGCCCGACCTTGGCACCATGATCTTGTTCTGCCTGCTTCTGGGCGTGTTCGCCATCGGCGCCCCGGGCGTTCCCGGCGGCACGGTCATGGCTTCGCTCGGCCTGATCACGGGCGTGCTCGGCTTCGATGCTACGGGCACCGCGCTCGTGCTCACCATCTTCGCGCTGCAGCACAGCTTCGGCACCGCCTGCAACGTGACGGGCGACGGCGCGCTTTCCCTGTTCCTGAGCGGCTATGTGCGCAAGAAGGGCATCGAAGAAAGCGACCAACACGTCGAGCTGTTCAACACCTCCGACGAGACCAAGCTGGGCATCAGCTACGACCAGCGCGAGAAGGCCGAAGAAATCGCCGCGCGCTAACGCGTTAGCCCTGGCTCTCAAGTGCTTTATCGGGTCCGTTCCGAACGTTTCGAACCTCCCGCGACCGCCGATTTCTCGTTGGTCGCGGGAGGTTTTTTTGTCGGCGCATGTTCGCCGGTGACGCTCTTGACCCCGATTTCGCGCGCTCTTCATAGGGTCCTGGGAACTCTTAATAAATCGATAAGATTTGAACAATAAAAACGAAATATAAGCGGTATAGAGGTTCCTTGTCCGAGGGCATACACTCTTGCTTGCAGTGTTCTGCACGAGTGCAACAAGAGGGGGAATTATGCATGATGCACAGGGCATGGGTCTGAGCAGGCGTTCGTTCGTCGCTTGGGCCGGCGTTCTGGGCGCTGGAGCCGCGCTGAGCGGCTGCGCTCCCAAGGCCGCCGAGGATAAAACCGCTGAGGTTAACGAGGAAGTCATCGGCTCTCAGCCGTTCGAATTCGACAAAGAAGTCTGGGGCGGATGCCACGTCAACTGCGGCAGCCGTTGCCCGTTGAAGCTCTATGTCAAAGACGGCACGGTCGTGCGCGTCGGAAACGATAACGAAGGTACCGACGATTTCGGTCCGGGCGAAATCTACCAGATGCGCTCCTGCGTCCGCGGTCGCACGAATCGCCAGCGTATCTACAACGCGACCCGCATCCAGAAGCCGCTCAAGCGCGTCGAAGGCACGAAGCGCGGCGAGGGCAAGTACGAGGAAATTTCCTGGGAAGACGCCATTCGCGAAATCGGCGACATCATGAAGGGCATCAAGGACGAATACGGCAACGATGCCTTCTATATTCAGTACGGCACCGGCCAGCTCGGCGGCACCGTTTCCAAGTCGTGGCATCCCGATGCCACGATGTTCGCCCGTATGATGAACTGCTGGGGCGGCTACCTGCGCCAGTACTGCGACTACTCCACCGGTCAGATCGACCGCGAGCTGTCCCTGTTCAACGGCGATTCCTATTCCAACAACGAGGTCACCGACTTGGTGAACTCCAAGAATATCGTGCTGTTCGGCAATAATCCGGCCAATACCCGTATGTCCGGCTCTGCCATGATGTACCTCATTACCAAGGTTCGCGAGCAGAACCCCGAGGCCAACATCATCGTGGTCGATCCGCACCTGTCCGACACCGCCATCGGCGTCGCTACCACCTGGATCCCCATCCGTCCCGGCACCGACGCAGCGCTGGTCGCCGGCATGATCCACTATCTGTATACCAACGGCAAGCTTGACGAAGGCATGATCCGCGAGAAGTTCGTCGGATTCTTCTCCGCCTCCTTCGCCGCCGACGTCGCGGCCGCCGAGCCCACCGATCCCACCATGTTCATGGGCGTCGATCCCACCGGCTCTTTGACCGTCGACGAAGACATGTCCTACGAGGCCTACCTCAAGGGCACGGGCGCATACGCCGGCTCCGGCGAGAAGACCCCCGAGTGGGCGAGCGCCATCACCGGCATCCCCGCCGACAACATCCGCATGCTGGCCGAGGTGTTCGTCAACGGCCCCACCGCCACCATCCAGGGTTGGGGTCCGCAGCGCCACTCCAACGGCGGCAACTCTGCCCGCGCCATCGGCCTGATCGCTGCGATCACCGGCAACGCCGGCATCTCCGGCGGCGGCACGGGTGCGCGCGAAGGCGTCGGCGGCGTCGGCTACAAGGATCCCGGCTCCGTCCCGGTGTTCGCCGACAAGAACACCGTCGAGCCCGTCATCTCCTTCTTCGAGTGGTTCCGCGCCATCGAGGATTACAAGTCCATGACCGACACCACCTGGGGTCTGCGTCGCGTGAACGAGGACGGCGACACCGTGCATGCGGCCGAGCCCGGCGAAATCAGCCTGAAGGCTCCCATCAAGTTCATCTGGAACTACGCCAGCAATGTCATGATGGGCCAGCATGCCGACATCAACGACTGCCTGCGCATCTACAACCTGCCCGACGAGAAGGATTCCGGCCTGCGATGCATCGTCACGTGCGACGTGTACATGACGCCGACCGCCATGATTTCGGACTACATCCTTCCCGGCACCACGAGTTTCGAGGAAATCGACGTTACCAAAGGCGGTAGCGCTTGGACCGGTTTCGTGCTGTGCGAAAGCCCGGCCATCGATCCTCTGTTCGAGGCCAAGCCGGTCTATGAAATCTGCACCATGCTTTCCGAGGAGCTCGGCGTGAAGGACGAGTTCACCGAGGGCAAGACGCAGGAAGACTGGGTCGAATGGCTCTACGAGCAGGGCAAGGAGAAGGGCGCGGCTTTGCCCGACACCTTCGAGGAGTTCAAGTCGACCGGCCTGTTCAAACAGACCGACGACCACGAGCCCGCCGTTGCCGACACGTCCGAGATCGCCACGCCGTCCGGTAAATACGAGGTGTTCTCCAAGCAGGTGTACAACATCTCCAAGCAGTGGGACATCACGGCCGCAGGCTACGTTCCCGAGGACGGTCTCGACCAGATCACGCCGTGCCCCGTGTGGTACGAGAGCTTCGAGAGCTTCGGCGATGCCGAGACCAAGAAGGAATGTCCCTTCCAGCTCATCGGCCACCACACCAAGACCCGTACGCATTCGTCCTACGGCAACGTCGATTGGATGAAGTCCGTCGCGCCGCAGCAGTGCTGGATCAATACCAAGGACGCCGCGGACCTGGGCATCGAAAACGACGACATGGTCATCGTGAGCACCAAGCGCGGCCGTACCCAGATCTCCGCGAAGGTCACCGACCGCATCATGCCGGGCGTCGTGTCCATTCCGCAGGGCGCCTGGTACGATCCCGAGACGCGCGATGCCGACAAGCTCGGCGACCCGAGCGTCCTCGATCGCGGCGGCTGCATCTCGGTTCTGACCTCGCAGCGCCCGACCGCCATCTCCAAGGGCAACGGCGTTCATTCCAACCTGTGCAAGATCGAGAAAGCATAAGGAGGCATAAGCGATGACTAAATACGGCTTTTTCGTCAACACCGATATTTGCACAGGCTGCAAGGCTTGCATGACCTCGTGCTTCGACCGCAACGACCTCGAGGTTCCTCAGAAGTTCCGCAAGGTCTACGAATTCGGCGGCGGCGACTGGACCGCCGACGAGTCCGGCGCATTCACCCAGACCGCATTCGGCTACTACGTTTCCATGACGTGCGGCCAGTGCGAAAACCCCGCCTGCATGGCGTCGTGTCCCACCGGCGCGCTGTCCAAGGATGAGGAAACCGGCATCGTCAAGGTCGATTACGAGCTGTGCACCGGCTGCATGAGCTGCGAGAAGGCATGCCCCTACGGCCATCCCACGCAGATGTCCGACGGCTTCGCCCATAAATGCGTCATGTGTACCGATCGCTCCGAGGACGGCCAGCCCGACCCGGCATGCGCGAAAGCGTGCCCCGTGCGCGCCATCAAGTTCGGCGACATCGACGAGCTGCGCGCCGAGTACGGCGACGTGTGCGCGCTGGGCGAACTGGGCGACAGCACCCAGCCTAACGTGG
>USLD01000086.1 GCA_900555495.1 uncultured Slackia sp.
GCGATCTGGCTTTTCGTCGTGTTCGCCCTCATGGCCTTCAATGAGTTCGGACGCACGAGCGTCTGGGGCGGTGTAGCGCTATTCATCGTAGCGCCGATCATCATGTCGATTTTCGTATGGCCCGTCACCGCGGCGCCCGATAACGGCTACGGCACGGGCAACTGGTTCAACTGGGCGAAGACCTACTCGGCACTGGCCGGATGCGTCGGCTTCATGGCACTGCGCTTCGTGACATGGCGCGGCTCCGACGGCCGCGTGCATCATCTGTACGAAAAGCGATGGGCGCTGTGCTTCCCGCCGCTGATTTTGGCCATCAACATCGCCGAAGCCGTCGTACGCGACCTGCAGATGTATAGCTTCGGGCTATGGGACGGCGCGGTCGTCGACCACGTGTGGATGATTTCGGGACCGTGGAACATCATGAACGGCATTGCCGGCATCCTGAACATCGTCACCATCTGCGGCTGGTTCGGCATCTTCATCTCGAAGGACTCCGCCCGCGACATGATCTGGCCGGACATAATCTGGGCGTGGATCATCGCCTACGACCTGTGGAACTTCGCCTACACCTACAACTGTATGTCGGACCATTCCACCTACACGGGCCTGGCCTTGCTGATCGCCTGCACCGTGCCCACCTTCTTCACGAAGCGCGGCGCGTGGCTTCAGCATCGAGCCCAGACGCTGGGGCTCTATGCCATGTTCGCCATGGCCGTCCCGCAGTTCTACACCTTCGCCGAGATCCCCACGACCCACAACCCCACCGCGTTTTTCGTCGTGAGCCTCGTGGCCCTGGCATCCAACGTGGCGCTGGCTGCCTACCAGCTGCACCGAATCCGTATACAGCGCCTTAACCCGCTCAAAGACGAACTCTATACTGACACCAAGAGCTATCGAGAGGTCGTCGAAGAGAACCGCTGATCAGCAGCGAACGCCGTTGCCGGCATGATGCGGAAGACGCGGCGGCTTCATGGGCGAGCGAAGGAGCCGTCATGTGTGCCAGGAAAAGCACGACCATGCCGGAATTCGATCCTGACCTGCCGCATCCCGTTACGCGACAGGTCAGGCGCAGCGCACGGCTGAATGGAACGGCCGGCGACATCATGCTGGCCGCGCGCGAGCTGTACGAAACCGAAGGGGTGGCCGCCACGAGCATGGCCGCGATCGCGCGCAAGGCAGGCGTGACGCGCAGCCTCGTATACTACTACTTCCCCGACAAGCAGGCCGTTACCGACGCCGTGCTCGACGACTACCTCGAAGACCTGCTGGAAAGCGTGTCCACCTGGAACGAGCTGCGCATCTTCGGCAACATGCCCGCCGAGCTGAAGAACTGCGTGTCGGCGTTCCGACGCACGCTCTACGCCGCGTCGGGCAAGCCGCGCCCCATGTTCGCCGTGCTGGAAGAGCTGGGCCTGCGCGATCGGTTCGCCACGCAGGCCGTCCGCGAGGTCGTAGCCTGTATCCAGGACTACATCGTGTCCGAATACGCCGCGTACCGCACCATCGAGATCCGCCTGGTTCCCGAGACATTCGGGCTTCTGCTTTTCGGCCTTGCGGGCATGATGAAGGCGAAACCCGACATCACCGACGAAGAGCTCGCCGAACTGATCGTGCAGACGCTTCGTCTGGATATGTGCTCGATCCGCCGCCGTGGCCCGAGCACCCCGACGCACCCGCCTTGCAGGCAAGCTAGGCGCCGCAGAAATCGCGGCGCACCTGCTCCATCAAGCGGGCGATCCGCTCGTCGGCCAGGGCATACGCCACGTGCTGCCCCTGCTTTTCCGACGAAAGGACCCCCGCCGCCTTCAATGCGGCCAGATGCTGCGACAGACCCGGCAACGAAATGCCCGGAACATGCTCGGCGATCTGCGCCACCATGCGCGGCCCGTCGAGCAGCGAGCAGACGATCAACAGGCGCTTCTGATTCGACAGTGCCTTGAACAGAGCCGCCACCTGGGCCGCATGCTCCTCGAGCTGCACCGCATCGGGTCCCGCCGCGCATCCGGCCGCATCGGCGGCTCGTTCTTGCTTCGACATATCCGTATCCTTCCCCTTTCCCCAAGCGGCCCTTCCCGCGCCCCGATCGAGGCTGCGGAAAGGGCCGCGCTTGTTATTCGATATTGCATCCCGCTTCGCAGCCGGCGCCGCATCCGGCGCTGCAGCCCGCGCACGAAGAACCCTTCGCGCGAGCGGACGAAATCAGCTGCGTCATCGTTCCCATAGGGCAGAACACGCACCACGAACGCGGCCTGAACAGCAGCATGGAGAACAGGCCGATCACCGTCGACGTCAGCATGACGCCGTAGAATCCGAAGGCGAACTGCGCCACGCCCGGCGCCACCGCGACCGGATAGGCCCAATGCCACGGCAGTTGGAACGTCCACAGCAGCTGGACCGTGGTGCCGAGCTCCTGCGAGCCGACCAGGACAAGCCAGGTCACCGCCAGCATATTGATGAACATGACCATGAAAAACGTCAGGAACCCGTAGCGAAACGCCTTGCTGCGGATCCAGCGCGGCAACGCGACCCTGCGCGAGATGCCGAAGCGCTCGCCCAGAAGGTCGAGAAACTGGCCGCGGTCGCAGTAGCGGTTGCAGTACAGCTTGCCCTTGCCCGCCGCCGCGAAAATCAACGGGAGGAAGAAGAACAGCAAGCCGATCCACGCGAAGAGGATGTTGAAGAACCCCAGGGTCAGATAAATCGGCGTGATGACGTAAAGGTAGTCGTACCATTTGCGCTCGCGCTTGACGGGCTTGGGGCGCGGCTTGCCCGGGTCGCGCTTCTCATCCGTCTTCTCGATCGCGATGACCTCGGCAGGGCATACCTTCGCGCACGTGCCGCATCCGACGCATCGGTCGGGATCGACCACGGCGAATCTGCCGTCCGGCACCGATATCGCGGAAAACGGACAGGCCTTCGCACACGTTCCGCACGCGACGCATTCATGTCCCACAACAGCACGCTTTGCCATCATCATCCCCTTCTTGTTTGTAAGTATTTAAGCAATTACTTAATTGAACGGGAACGAATGATACCCAAACGCGTCAAGTTTGGCAATAAAAAAATAACGGCGGCCGCAACACGTCGAAACCGTTTCGTTCGACGCATCGCGGCCGCCGCCGTGAATGCCTTGGAAACGCCTACTCTTCCAGCAGGCCGCGCAGATACGCACGGTATTCGTCGACCAGGCTCTGGGGACCTGCGATCGTCACCGCCCCGCCCATGCCTGCGACCCATCCGAAGAATTGCTGGCTCACGCATACCCTGACGTTCGCCAGGACGCTTTCGTCCTCCTGCGCCTCGATCGAAACCACCGCGGCGCCGAAGCGGTCGGTGATGATTTCGAGCTTGTTGGGCGCAGCCTTCAGCACGGCCTGCTGCTCGTTGCCGGTGAAGCGACCGAAAATCGCAACCGTACCGTCCTCGGGTTCGTAGCTCTTCACCGCGTCATTGTCAGCGGCGGTCTCGTCTTCCAAAACGGCGAAATTCTTCATGCGGTCGAGACGGTACTCGACGATCATGGCGTGCTCGTCGCTATAGGTAATAGAATCCGTTGTCGTAGGAAACGGCGACGGGCGTGACCACGCGCGGTTCTCCCTGGTGTGCGGCGTGGCGCTTGCCGTCGGCCCCCATATACATGTAGACGAACGACACCTTGCATTTCAGACGAATGGCCTCGTGAACGGCATCGACCGTTTTCAGAACGCACTCGTGAGACGTTTTGACGCGGCCGACCACATGGATGGTGCGATTGAGCTTCGGACGATCGAGCTTCATCGCCAGGGTCTTCACCTTGTCGATCAGAAGCTTCGCCTGCCTGTCGCTGATAGCGCGGCACGACTGCACGGCGTCCGCGATCAACATGAGCTCGGCGGCGCTCAGATTGCGCGTATCCAGACCGTATTCCACGGGATTGCGCTGGTAGGTTTTGACATCGACGCCGAACTCGCGCAGCGTCTTGATGTCCTTGTAGATGCTCTTACGCTCGGCGCTTACCTTGTATTCGCCGAGACGCTCGATGATGCTCGCCATGGTCACGCCATGTTCGGCATCGGTTTCCTCTTGAAGAATCTTAAGCAGGTACAAAACCTTGATTTTCGAGGTTTTATTATTCGCCATGATTCACGCAGCTTTCCTTAACGGGCTTATGCCAAGCCCGCATTCTAACAGACGAAGAACCGATGGTCTGCACTATAGCCGCACTCGTGTAAATTAACGTTTATAAATTGTTTTCCCCATATGTTCCGTCGAATATCCCACGATGCGCGAAGCCTCTTCTTTGAAGACGCGCGACCGGATCAGCCGAACCGCGGCATCCACGACGGCCGCGCTGCGCTCGTCTTCGAGAAACGCGATATCGAGCCACTCGTCTTGCAAGGGGAGGAAGTCGACGCCTTCCACTTGATGGAACACGCGCTCGGACCCGATGCAGACATCGGCCGCGCCGCGCGCCACGAGCGACGCGGCCGTCAAGGCCGACGACACCTCGCGATCGTAACCGTTCACCGCACGCGCGTTCAGACCGTGCTCGCGCATCTTTTCGTCGAACAGCACGCGCGAGCCGCAGCCGCGCTCGCGGTTGACGAGCCGCACGGGCGAGGTCTTCCCATGCACGCAGGCCGCGCGGATTCCCCTTCGCCACGACAAGCCCCTGGCGGCGCCCCACCAGACGAACCACGCGCACGGGAACGCCCGGCACCAGACGCTCGACGAAAGGCAGGTTGTACGAAAGGCGGTCGTACAGGTGCACGAGCGCCGCATGGGCGCGTCCCGCATACAGGTCGCACAACGCCGCATAGCTTCCCTCGTAGACCCGCTCGAATGTCGATCCTGCGGCCGCCGACCCCAAGTAATTCGCCAGCATATCGCCCAAAATGTCGTTGCCCGCGATAACGAACGATGCGGCACGGGGTCGAACGGCGAATGCAGGCGCCTCGGAACGCACGGACGGCATGCGGACGGAACCCTCGAAGGGGTCGGAGCGAGACCCCGTACGACGTGCGACATAGTTCGCTACGTCATCGCGCGAGAAGCGCATCTTCCGGCCGACGTGATATGCGGCAAGCTCTTCTCGCTTGACCAGGTTGTATACGGTATTCTTGCTGACCCGCAGAATCGCGGCCACTTCGTCGGCCGTCAAGGCCCCGCTTCCAGGCACGCCTTCCCCCTCGCTCGACGCGGCTCCATTCGAACACAAGTATATACTCAATTGAGAATAAATACAGGCTGCCGGCCAGGCGCTCGGAACAGATTCTTCGCGCAAACGGCGACGCGGCTTGTGCGAAACAAGACGAAACGGCACCTGACGATGCGCCTTCCGCCGCAACCCTTCCCCCGCCCCGCCGATACGGCCATACTGGGGGCCGTCATCGAATCGCCGTCGCGAACAGGCGACGCAGCTACGAAAGGAACGTCATGAAGATTTCTGCACGCAATCAGCTCAAGGGCATCGTCTCCTCCGTCTCCGAGGGCGCCGTCAACGGCATCGTCGCCATCGACCTGGGCGAGGACACCGTGAAGGCGTCCATCACCATGGAGGCTATCGAAGACCTGGGCATCAAGGAGGGCGTTACCGCCTATGCCGTCATCAAGGCCACCAGCGTGATGTTCGCCGCCGGCTCCAAACGCATCGCCGGCATCTCTGCGCGCAACCAGCTCGCGGGCACCGTCGAAAGCGTCAAGAAGGGCGCCGTCAACGGCCACGTGGCCCTCAAGCTTTCCGACGGCTCCATCATCAAAGGCTCGACGCCATCGACGAGCTGGGCTTGACCGAGGGCGTGGCCGCTCTCGCCATCGTCAAGTCCACCGACGTGATCGTGGGCGTCGAGTAAGCGAGCCCTCGCGAAAAACGATGCTTCGTCGAAGAGCCCCGCACGACAGACGTGCGGGGCTCTTTTCGTTTCGAGTTCGATCTTGCCCATACGCAAGAACGACTTCCCTTGCCGCATTTCTTTTGTTATATTTAATCTATAACAAATAGAACATTAATACGACGAAAGGAGGACACCGTGCTTATTCGTATAGACCAGACGAGCCCC
>USLD01000087.1 GCA_900555495.1 uncultured Slackia sp.
CGCGCTGCCGCTCGCCCGTAGAAAGCGACGAGCCGGCCCGATCGAGGGAGAGATAGCCCAAACCGAGCTGTTGCAGACGGCGAATAGGCTCGGCCATCTCGTCGACGACGGCGTGAGCCATGGGGCGAAGCTCCTCGGAAAAAAGCCCGGGCATGCGATGGACCCACGCCGCAAGCTCGTCGAGGGTCATGGCGCTCGCCTGAGCGAGACTCATGCCGTCGATACGCGGAGCGCGGGCGCGATCGGACAGGCGCGACCCGCCGCAATCGGGACATGTTCCTTCCCGCAGGAACTTCGCGACGCGCGCGAGACCCTTCTCGTCCTTCGCCTTGGCAAGCGAATTCTCGACGGTATACGTCGCATTGAAATAGGTGAAATCGAGCTCTGCCACTTGCCCGGTCTTAGGGGATTGGTAGATGATGTGGCGCTTTTCGGCGGGACCGTGAAACACGATATCGCGCTCGGCGGCGGAAAGCTCGCAGAACGGCACGTCGATGCGCACGCCCATCTCCTGTGCCACCTGAGGCATGAGCGACCACATGAGCTGGCGCCACGACGCCACCGCGCCCTCTTGGATGCTCAAACGCTCGTCCGGCACCAACGTGCTTTCGTCCACCTGCCGCACGATTCCCGTGCCCGAGCACGTGGGGCAGGCGCCGCCGCCGTTGAACGCCAGCTCTTCGGCTCCGGGCCCCATGAATTCGATGCCGCATTCGGGGCATCGCAAAGGCCGCTCGAGCGCCACGTTCATCGACGGCGGCACATAGTGGCCGTTCGGACACGCATGGCTCGCCAAGCGCGAGAACATCAGGCGAAGCGCGTTGAGCAGCTCGGTCGACGTCCCGAACGTCGAATGCACTCCCGGAACGCCGGGGCGCTGCCGCAGCGCGATTGCGGCAGGAACGTGCCGCACGTCATCGACCTGGGGACGAGCCGCCTGCGCAATGCGACGGCGCGTGTAGGTCGAAAGGGCGTCGAGATACCGGCGCGATCCTTCGGCATACAGCACTCCGAGGGCCAGCGAACTTTTGCCCGACCCCGACACGCCGGCAATGCCTACCAGCTTGCCGAGCGGTATATCGACGTCGATGTTCTTCAGGTTGTGCACGCGTGCGCCGCGCACTTCGATGCGGTCGGGGGCGCCGAAGCGCCTGCTGCCCTGATTCACGTAAGCCGCCTTCCATTCGCGCGAATATCCCACCGGCATCCTAGCACGCGAAACGCACGCGCGCCCGACCGAAAGACGACCCCGCATCGACCTCGCGGCACGACGCGCGAGAAGCCGCTACAATAGCTCGAGACGAAAGGAAGGTGCCTCATGAAGGACATGAAGATCGCCCTCGTGCAGTTCGAGGGCGCGATAGGCGAAGTGGAGAAAAACGTCGCCGAAGCATGCGCCCTGATCGCCCAAGCCGCCGAAAACGGAGCCGACCTGGTGGTTCTGCCCGAACTGTTCAGCACGGGATATCACCTGAACACCATCGGTCCGCACATCCTCGAGCTGGCCGAACCCATCGACGGCCCGAGCGTGCGCACCCTGCAACAGGCCGCTCGCGAAGCGAAATGCTACGTGGTGGCGCCCATCGCCTTGATTCGAGAAGTGGGCGGCGTGCCGTTCAACAGCGCCGTGCTGATCGACCGGGAAGGAAACGTCGTCGGAAGCTACGACAAGGTGCATCTGTGGGCGCTCGAGCGCTTCTATTTCCGCTCCGGCGCAAGCTATCCGGTGTTCGACACCGATTTCGGCCGCATCGGCATCATCATCTGCTACGACATGGGCTTCCCCGAGGCGGCTCGTTCGCTCGCGCTGCAAGGCGCCGATTTGGTCGTATGCCCGAGCGCCTGGTGCGTCGAGGATATGGACGTCTGGGAAATCAACGCGCCCGCACGCGCGCTCGAGAACACCGTGTTCCTGGCGGCCTGCAACCGCTTCGGACGCGAAGGCGGCGACCTGTATATGCCGGGCAAATCCATGGTATGCAATCCTCGCGGCACGAAAATCGCCCAGCTCGAAGACGAGAAGACAGGCATCCTCTACGTCGACCTCCGTGCGGCCGACATCGACACCTACCGCGTGAAAAGCCCCTACATGCGCGACCGCCGCGCCGATACCTACGAAGGCGTTTCCCGCTGGTAGAAGTTCGCGCCGACAAACGACTTACGCGCAAGAGAAAAGGGCCTACGGGCCCTTTTCTCTTCTCTATCGTTCGCGGATGGGCCTACGCCAGCTCGGCCTCCACCACATCGGCGATCGCGCGAGCGTGGCTGTCGGCGACATCCTGCGTTTCGGCCTCCACCATCACACGGACCAACGGCTCGGTGCCGCTCGTGCGCACCAGAACGCGACCGGCATCGCCCATTGCCTCCTCGGCGGCACGAACGGCGCCCCAGATGGCCTCGTTGCCTTCGAGCGCATGCTTGTCCTGCACGCGCACGTTGATCAGCGTCTGCGGGAAGCGCGTCATCACCTTGATGGCCTCTTCCACCGGCTTGCCGCTGCGACGAACCGCCGCCAGGAACTGACAGGCCGTCATGAGGCCGTCGCCCGTGGAATTATGCTCGAGCAGAATCATATGGCCCGACTGCTCGCCGCCCAGGGCATAGCCGCCCTCGCGCATGGCCTCGAGCACGTAGCGGTCGCCGACCTTGGTCTGCAGCACCTCGATGCCCGCTTCGCGCATCGCGTGAACGAAGCCCAGATTGGTCATGACCGTGGACACGGCCACGTTGCCAGGCAGGCAGCCGCGCGCCTTCAAGTCGATCGCCAGCACGGCTTCCATCACGTCGCCGTCGATTTCGGAACCGTCGGCCGCAAGCATCATCACGCGGTCGGCGTCGCCGTCATGCGCGATGCCCACATCGGCGCCGCTTTCGGCCAGAAGCTCGGCAAGCGGGCCCAGATGGGTGGAACCGCATTCCACGTTGATGTCGTTACCGTCGAAATCGTCATTGATAACGGTGACTTCGGCGCCTAGGCGACGCAGCGCTTCGGCGCTGGTCAAAGACGATGCGCCATGGCCCGTGTCGAGCGCCACATGCAGGCCCGAGAAATCGATGCCCTGCGCCTGGATGGACTTCACCACGTGGTCGATATACATCTCGCACGCGTCCTCGATTTCCACCGCGACGCCCACCATGGACCCTGCGGGCATGGACGCCTCCTCGCCCGCTTCGACGGCACGAGCCACGACGCCCTCGAGGCCGCCTTCCACGATGAACTTCTCGATTTCGTCTTCCACGGCGTCGGGCAGCTTGAAGCCCTGGCCGTCGAAGAACTTGATGCCGTTGTACTCGGGCGGATTATGCGATGCGGAAATAACGATGCCGCCGTCGGCGTGCAACTCGCGCGTAAGCAGCGCGACCGCTGGAGTGGGAATGACGCCCGCAAGAAGGGCATCGCCGCCGGCGCTCGTAATGCCCGCCACCACGGCCGCCTCCAGCATATCGCCGCTCTTGCGCGTATCCTTGCCCAAAACCACGGTAGCTCCCATGAAGGCCACCGCCGCCTGGCCCAAACGGTATGCCATCTCGCACGTCAAATCGACGTTCGCGACGCCGCGTACGCCGTCGGTTCCGAAAAGTCGAGCCATAAACGCCCCTTTCAATGGATGAACTTACGTATTTTACCACTCGCCAGGCGCAGCCTTTCGCGGCCACACGTTCGACACCCTTCTGTGAAAAAGGGAGCGGGCAAACGGCGGGCATACGCCTAGGCGGCCGCCTCGCGCTTCGGGTTCGACCCATCGAATCGCGCAAGCAGGAACACCGTGGCCATGATGAGTGCGAACCCGACGAAATCCATGAGCGCGAACGGCGCATGAAGCCACAAAGCGGCGAATGCCGTGGCCGACACGGTCTCGACGCTGGCGATCAGGCTCGCTTTCGCTGCGCCGATATCGTTTATCGCGGTCAGGTACGCGGTGAATCCGAGCAGGGTTCCGATGCCCGTCAGGCCGCCGAACATAGCGAGCAGGCCTCCGGCATCGAGCTGCGGCGCGCGATTCCACGCGCCCGTAACCAGGTACAAAACGATTCCGCCCAACAAAAGGCCGCTTCCTACCACGACAAGGCTGCCATAGCGTTTCATAAGCGTTCCGGGCAAAAGCGAATACAGCGCCACCGACACCGCGGCGGCAAGGCCCCAGAATATGCCTTCGGGCGAAAGCGCCATCGTGGAAGGGTCGCCATGCGTCGCCAAAAGAAAGGTGCCGACGATCACGCAAAGCACTGCGACGGACTCTCGCGCGCTCGGAAGGCGACGCGTCGCAAAGCACGACGCCACCACGATAAGCACCGGCCCGATATACTGCAGGACCGTTGCCGTTCCCGCATTGGAATATTGAATGGCCAGCAGATACGTCGCCCGACACAATGTCAGGCCCGCCAGCGCGAACAAAACCAGGCGAGCCGCCGACCTCGGACAGCTCCAAAGCGCACGCAGCGCGCTCCTTCGCGCGACTAGCAGGTATGCGACGAGAACCGCGCCGGCGACGGCCATGGCGACGGCCGAAGCCCAAAGCGGATCGACTCCGTGGCCGAACAGATACTGGGAACAAGCCCCCGAAAAGCCCCAACCCGTACCGCCCACCAGGGCCAGCACGACGCCTCGCTTCTGCCTATCGACCATGAAAACCTCGCTTCAAACGCTTCTGAGCAACAAAAAGACAAGCCGCATCCCATTGTATCGCGAACGTGTGCCGACGCCCGCATGCAGCGGTTTCGCCATGAAGCCGGGAAATCCGACGGGTTCGAAGACGCCCTGCCAGACAGGCATGCGCTATGCTATCGCCATCGACGAAACGAACGACGCACAATACGCGTAGCGTCCGCTATACCGAACAGGAGCAACCATGGAACTCAAGCAGATCGCCAGCTTTCAGGTAGACCACACCAAACTCGTTCCCGGCATGTACACCTCGCGCGTCGACGGCGACATCACCACCTACGACATCCGCATGGTCAAGCCGAACTGCGGAACCTACCTGCCCTACGCCGCCATCCACACCTTCGAACACCTTTTCGCCACCTATGCCCGCAGCACCGAACTGTCCGACCAGGTGATATACGTCGGCCCCATGGGCTGCCGCACCGGCTTCTATTTCCTCGTACGCGATATGGAGCCCGCCGTGGCCATCAAGCTGGTCAACGACATGCTGGCCTTCGTCGCCGATTTCGAAGGCGCCATCCCGGGTGCCACCGAGATCGAATGCGGCAACTACCGCGAGCAGGATCTGGACGGTGCGAAGGAAATCGCACGCACGATGATTCCTGTCCTCGAAAATTGGACCGTTGAGAAACTTGCTTATTAAAAGTTTTTAGGCTTCTTTTAATAAGCTAATTACTTTTAGATACTTTCGATATATAAGAATCC
This sequence comes from uncultured Slackia sp., assembly GCA_900555495.1. Taxonomy (GTDB): domain Bacteria; phylum Actinomycetota; class Coriobacteriia; order Coriobacteriales; family Eggerthellaceae; genus Slackia. The sequence goes on from USLD01000087.1 coordinate 5,372, forward strand.
AATTATTGATTAACACTAAGTATCTTTAAGAAATAATTGGATTAACGAGCGGTAATATCTTTATAGTATGGAACAAATACCCTGTTACTTAAAGTAACTAGCAATCTTTAAGCAACAGGGTTTCTTATAAGATGCCTGCTTACTAAATGCGTGTTCCATTCTAAAAGAAAACATTACTTCTTGAACCTGATCGAGAAGTTCACCGGCAGCAGATATTCGCCGTCGCTTTTCTCGATAAGGCTCCAGCCGTACTTTTTGGCGCTGACGTATTCGAACACCGTATTGCGGAACAGGTATTCCCTGAATTCCTCACGGTCGTTGGCGTGATAGCACAGCACGTCGCCATCGGACTTCACCACGATATAGCCGCCATTGACCTGCTCGACGCCGTCCCACGGCTTGGTCGCCGACATGCCCGAGAACGCGGCGTACAGAAAATCCTTCATGGCCTTCTCGTACACCGCCGCGGCGACGGCGGGCGGATAGCGCATCGG
>USLD01000088.1 GCA_900555495.1 uncultured Slackia sp.
CGAAGTTTATGCCGCCACGAACGTGAGGTCGTTTTTCTGGCGATGGCGGTCCATGATGCGGCGCTCGAGCTCCTGCAGGGTGGGGGGAGTCCACGAGATGGCGTTTGCGCCGGCATCGATGGTGCTCAAGATGGATTCGTCGCTCGATCCGCCGCTTGCCATGATGGGCATGGCGGGGAATGCACGTCGGATGTCGGCCACCACGTGCGGGGTTTCTTTGGCGGCCGCTACATTGACGATGCGTGCGCCGGCGGCGATTTGGTCGAAAGCCATGGCATCGAGCTTGGTTACGGTGACGACGATGGGCACGTCGATGCGCTCGGCCATGCGCGCGATGGTGTTGGGGTCGGTGGATGCGTTGACGACGACGCCCGCTACGCCCTGCATATCCGAATGGACGGCAAGGTCTATGGCTCGCTGGCCCGTGGTGACGGCGCCGCCGACTCCCGTGAGCACGGGCATTTCGGCAGCGGAGAGCAGCGCCTGGGTAATGGCGGGCTGGCACGTGAAGGGGTAGACGGCCAGCACGGCGTCGGCGTTGCTGTTTCGGATGATCGCGATGTCGGTAGAGAAGATGAGCGATTTGACGCAGTGCCCATAGAGGGAAATGCCGCTGCACTGTTCGATGGCTTCGGGGACTTTGATCCCCACGTTTCGCAAGGTTCCTTCTACAACGAACGGATCGGTCTGGGGCATGCCGCTCACCTCCTGTCTAATGGCTTCGTGACAGAATGCATTGTAGGTATACGGCTCCTGCTAAAGAGGCGCCATTACCGAGCGTTACCGATTCGACACCGAGGTTTTCCTGGGATTTTGCAAAGATCGCCCCGTTTTTCGCCGTTCTGGCGAACTGTTTCGCCAAGGGGTCGAGAAGCTGTACGGCGCGTTGACGATCGGGGTGTTTCTCGACGCCCTTTCCGCTTTCCGTCGCCCTGTGCGGACTCGGTGGGAGAGCTTCGTCCGGTATGTTTTCGAGCGCCGGTGCGGGCGAACGGTCGATCAAAGGAGGAATCTCGAAACGCCCGCCGTTCGCCTGCAAGCGACGCGGATGCGTACGGCGGCATTCGGTCGGCCGGCGGCATTCGCGGACGAATACGGTCGCTGGTGAATCCGCCGCTCTTTTTCATCGGCGCTTATGTGATAGTGGCATCGGGAAAATACGGTCGCGATGCAAGGGGCACGGCGGCCGCATCTATCGACGATGTTCGAAAGGGGTATGACATATGCAGGTCATCGAGGAACAGGTCTATGTGTTTTCTAAAGACAATGCGCCGTGCGCTACGGCGAAGCCCGGCGAGCTTCTGAAGTTCGTCACGAAGGATTGCTTCAGCAATCGCATTCCGGACGAGAACACCACCATGGCCGACTTGGATTACACCTACGGCTTTGCCAATCCGGCCGCCGGCCCCGTGTACATCGAAGGCGCCGAGCCGGGCGACGTGTTGGTGGTCGATATCTACGAAATCGACGTGGCCGACGAAGGCACCGTGGCCACCGACGACCATTGCGGCCCTCTTTTCGAGGGAACCGACTATCGCACGAAGAAGGTCAAGATCGTCGACGGCATGGCCGATTTCAACGGCGTGAAGTTCCCGATCGACCCCATGGTCGGCGTGATCGGCACCGCGCCCGACGGCGACGACGTGATCGACGGCTTCGTAGGCGCTCACGGCGGCAACATGGACAACAAGCTCATCACCCGCGGCGCTCGTCTGTATTTCCCTGTGCGCGTTCCCGGCGCCCTTCTGCAGATGGGCGACGTGCACGCCGCCATGGGCGACGGCGAGCTGTGCGGCACCGGCATCGAGATTCCTGCGGAAATCACGGTAAAGGTGCAGCTGGTGAAGAACTTCGAACTGCATTGGCCCGTGCTCGAGACCAAGGACAAGTGGTACGTCAACGCCAGCGCGCCGAAATACGACGAGGCTCTGATGAACGGTTCCAAAGAGATGCAGCGTCTGCTCATGGCCGTGACCGGTTGGGACGCCGTCGAAACCTATATGTATATGTCCATCCGCTCCGATGTCGAAATCAGCCAGGGCTGCGAGCCGTGCGAGGTCCAGCTTTCGCTGCGCATCGGCACGCCGAAGCTTCCGCAGTTCGCCCCGCTGGTACCGCGCCCGTAGGCGGCTTCTCGCTCGGCTTAAAGGGGCGGCGCGGCTTCCGTTTGCCGCTCCTGGAAAGCCGTTTGCCGCCTGGGGTTCTTCAGCGCCGTTTACCTGTCGTTTCCTGGCATGCTTTAGCATGATGCAGTGCTAAACTTCACAACATCGACAAATCAGACAAGATCGAAGCCGGATGGCCATGCACGGCATCCGGCTTCGATCGCGCCTGATGGGAATATACCTTCGGAAACGAAAGAGGTGTCAAATGGCGGAAACCGAAGCAAAGGCCAAGGGCGCGAACGCATCGCTTGAGCAGTTCGGTTACAAACAGGAATTGCGCCGCGGCATGGGTCTTTGGGACGTCGTTCTGTACGGCGTTCTGTTCATGGTCATCATCGCCCCGCATTCGATTTGGGGTCTGGTGCAGCAGCAGGGTCTGGGCATGTCCACCCTGGTTTACTTGGTGGGCTTTGTGGCAATCGGCTTCACGGCTCTGAGCTATGTGCGTATGAGCCGCCGTTTCCCCATTGCGGGTTCGGTTTATTCGTATGTTCAGCGCGGCCTGAATCCTCATGCGGGATTCATGTCCGGCTGGCTGATTCTTCTCGATTACTGCATCACGCCGGCATTGCTCTACACCATGGTCGCCAACTGGGGCACCATGCTCGTTCCCAATAGCCCTTGGTGGCTGTGGATTATCGTGTTCATCGCGTTCAACACGTTCGTGAACATTCGCGGCGTTTCGCTCACTCGAGGCATCGACTTCGTCATCTTCGCCGTAGAAATCATCGCTGTTATCGCCTTCGTGGCGCTCGGCTGCAACTTCATCATGGGCGGCGGCGGCGCCGGCGAATTCAACATGGATCCGGTCTGGCAGCCCGAGAAGGTCACGTTCAACTTCCTTGCTGCGGGCATTTCCATCGCGGCTCTGAATTTCCTTGGATTCGACGGCATTTCCACGCTTGCCGAAGAAACCGAGCATCCCGAGAAGAATATCGGTCGCGGCATTCTGATCGCCCTCGGCATCATCATCGTCTGCTTTGCCGTTCAGACCTATATCGCCTCCCTCATCCAGCCTGACTGGGCATCTTGGAGCGAGGAGCACGCCAACAACGCGTTCTTCTATGGTTGCCAGCTCATCGGCGGCAATATCTTCATGAACATCATGTTGGTCATCAATATCGTGGCCGTCGGTATCGCTAACATCATGAATGCTCAGCTCGCAGCGTCGCGCCTGCTGTATTCCATGGGTCGCGACAAAGTTATTCCGAGTATCTTCGGCAAGGTGCATCCCAAGTACAAGACTCCGTGGGTCGGCTCGCTGTTCATCGGTGCCGTCGCTTTGGTGCTGGTTGCTGTTCTGGGCATGGCCGACCTGGCCACGCTGGTCAACTTCGGCGCTCTGGCTTCGTTCATCATGCTGAACTTCTCGGTGTTCTGGTTCTTCTTCATCAAGGAAGGCAAGCGCAAGACCTTCGGCGATTGGGTCAAGTATCTGATTTGCCCCTGGATCGGCATCATCATCCTGGCCTACGTGTTCACTGGCTTCCAGCCGATAACCTACATCATGGGCATCACCTGGTTCGTCATCGGCTTCATCATCCTGGTGGTGAAATCGAAGGGCTTCAAGGAAGTCCCCGAGGCATTCAAGCATCTGGATGTGTAACTGACGCTCCCTGTTTACACGGTGCGTGATTTCTGCGGCCCTCGCTGAATGGCGGGGGCCGCTTTGCTTTTGTTGTGCGAGGATCGCGCTCTGACGTATGAAACACGCAAGAGCCATCCGCCGATGCTCCGATTTTTCGAAAAGTTGCAAGAAAAATGCAGTTGGCGGTCGATGTGAGCCACGAATTGGCCCTCCACGATGGGCGCCGACGCGCCAATTAGGTTTGCCGATTTCGTTGACCTGGGGTTTCTTCCATCCTCGCGAAAGCGAGGGGTCTCGAAAAGACCGCCTACTGCAAAAAATGTGCAGAAAATCGTGCCAGAGCGACATCGCGAAGGTTTTTTCGGGTTGCTCGCTATTGCGACCAAGAAGGAAAAGCGATGGCTTCCAGCTGGCGGCCATCGCAATCGAAAAGACGGGGCGATGACTTTCGGCGCCCGTGCGGCACGGTATATCATTGTTGCAGGAAACGACGGAAAGGATGCGATTTCAATGAATGACGAAACGAAACCGCTGGTTGCGGGGGATGCCACGCTCGACGAGGTGCGAGCGTTTTTCGCGAACGACCGCTATGCCACCGTGGCTTGCGGGGCCGTCATCGAAGAGGCGCGCCCTGGGTATGCTCGCGTCGTGCTTCAGGTGGAAGAGAACCACCTTAACGGCATGGGCTCGCTGATGGGCGGTGTTTCATTCACGATGGCCGACTTCGCATTCGCCGTCGCGTCGAATATCGGGCAGGCTCCCACGGTATCTACGAACTGCAGCATCGATTTCCTTGGCGCCCCGAAGACGGGCGCTCTTGTGGCGGAATGCCGCGTCGAAAAGGACGGTCGTACCCTGTGTTTCGCCCGCGTCGACGTATCCGATTCCGCCGGCAATCCGGTGGCCCGCATGAACGTGACCGGGTTCAGGAAACGTCGCTAGGCGAAGGCCGTATGCGTTCTGGCGGGCTTGACGCCGCGGCCTATTGCGCAGCCTCGTGTCGGTTCCTGTCGTTTTCGCCGCTTTCGGCCAGGTCGATAAGTTCTTGCTGCGAATGCACGTCGAGCTTCTTGTAGATGCGTTTCACGTGCGTCTTCACGGTATTGCGCGATATGACGAAATGCTCCTGGATGAACCCCACGTTGCGTCCGCGAGCCATGCAGAGGAAAATCTCGTTCTCGCGCTCGGTCAGCCCGTGCGCCTTGCCGATCGCCATGCATTTGTCTTCGAACGATTCTTCGTGGTTCTCTTCGCGCGCGGTGATGCAGGGGGTTTCAACGGCGTTGATGGTTCGCTCGAAGCTAAAGCCCCTGAAGCCCAGCCAGAGGAAGGCGACGAACACGAACAGGGCGCAGGCGGTGATGGCCTGGGCTTCTTGGCCGCCCAAGGGAACCACGTCGTTGACGGTATGCCCCGCCACGGCGCCGGCGATGGTGCCCAGGGCGCGCACGGCGTTGGCTAGCCCCAGGGCTATCATCAGCGCGAAGGGGTTCTGCTTCCCGATTGCCGCGACGGTCATCCAAAGCAGAATGTCGAAGCAGTTCCGGCCGATGCGCAGCAAGGCGTTGGCCGCTGCGGTATCGTTGCCGAATGCGAACGGCACCGCAAGGAAACCTGCGATAACCAGCAGCACCGAAAACGAGAAGAGCGCATCTTCGCCGCCCGGCTTGTGCGTGAGCGCTATCGTCACGGCGACGGCGAAAAGCACCGCCCATTCGATGGGGCTGGTATTGGGCGCGTTGCCCACCTCGTTGAACGTGAGCGCATAACCCGAGGCGATGCTGAACACCAGAATGCAGGCGAAAAGAGCATTGGTGGGTCTGAGGAACGCGCGCGGATGAGATATTTCGAGGTCGGAGGGCGTCGATGCGTGCTGCATACGCGTCATGAATTCCGATGCCGGCGCCCACGACAGAGCGAGCGCTGCAAGGGGAAGCGCCGCCATGGCCGCCAATCCCGCTTCGAGCGATAGAACGCCGATCAGCTGTTCGATCAGGTCGCTCGCGGCGATGCCGAACTCGGTGCCCCGGGCGGTGC
>USLD01000089.1 GCA_900555495.1 uncultured Slackia sp.
AGGAAGCGGCCAACCGAACATATGGCCCATGGCCAGGTAGAACAAGGGAACGGTGAACGCGATCGACACGGCGAGCCTCGTGCGCATGCGCTTTTTCTCAGCCTCGGCGCGTTCGCGCGGCGAAGGCCCCTGCGGCTTGGCCGCCCCCGATCCGGCAGCGCCCGCCGTCGCGCGTGCGGCGGCGCCGTAGCCCGCATGGTCGACGGCCGCGCAGATAGCGGCGTTCGTGCGGGCGACCGCCGCGGGCGATTCGTCCGTGTAGGACACTTCCATGCTGTTCTTCAGCAGGTTCACGGACACGTCGCTCACGCCGTCCACGGCGCGGGCCGCCTTATCGACGCGCGCCGAACACGCCGCGCACGTCATTCCGGTGATATCGAATGTCTGTTTCATGGGCGCCGCCTACATGAACTTCTTGATCAGCTTCATGGCCTCGTCGACCACTTCCACGTTGCCGTCGCGAATCTGCTCGACCACGCAGGTCTCCATATGGTCTTGCAGGATGATTTCGGAAATGCGATGCACCGCCGCTTCCGACGCGGCCAACTGGATCAGCACATCGCCGCAGTAGCGGTTGTTCTCGACCATGCTCTTGATGCCGTTGAGCTGGCCGATCACGCGATTCAAGCGCTTTTGTACGTCCGCCTGAAGCGCCGCGCTGCGCTCCGTTTCTTTCTGGCGGCACGAACAGCACGACCCCGCCGCGGCCGTTCCGTCCGATGCGGGACATGCGACATCAGCGGCAAGGTCTTCGGTATCGGAACCGGCAGCGGTCGCATCGCAGCAACACAGCCGTTCCGCGACGGCCGCAGGTCGAGATGCCTGTTGCTCACATGCGGGCGCTTGCACCGCCGCCTTGGCTACCGATTTCGCCGCCTTCTTCTTCGTCTTCTTACCCATAGCAGGCTTGCTCCTATCGTTTCGAACGCTTCGCGGCCATGCGCCTTTCTGTGCGCGATTCCCGCCCCGAAACGTCCGATATCGTTGCATTACACCGTGACTATATACCCCCTAGAGGTATATAAACGCAACCATTCCGCCCACCAACCCGCAAAACCCCCGAATCGACGCCATAAAAAGAGGCGGCCCGCTTGCGCGAGTCGCCTCGTTTCGTTTATTCGAAGCCGTTATGCTTCAGGCACTTCGTAGGCGCCGTCGACGGGGGCGTCGGCCGCCACGCTTTCGACCGGCGCGGGGTTCTGCACCGTGCAGGTGTAGCCCTCCATGATGTCCATGTCGATGGTCACCGTGGAGCCTTCCATCACATGGCCCGCGATCATCTCGTTGGCCACGCGGTCCACCACTTCGCGCTGCACGAGGCGCTTCAACGGACGCGCGCCGTACACCGGATCGAAGCCGTCGATAGCCAGCTGCTCCACCGCGGCAGGCTGGACCACCAGCTCGATACGGCGGCCGGCAAGGCGCTTGCGCACCTCGGCCAGCTGCAGGTCGACGATCGGCTCCATCTCGGCGGACGTGAGCGACTTGAACGTGATCACGTCGTCGATGCGGTTGAGGAACTCGGGGCGGAAGGTATTGCGCAGAGCCTCGTCCACCTGGGTCTGAAGCTCGGCGATCTTCTTGGCCATGGCGGCCATGTCGCCCTGCATCATATCCTCGACCATCGAGCCCGCGTTCTCGTTCTGACGGCTGAACTCGCGGATGGCCTGCGAACCCACGTTGCTCGTCATGATGATGATCGCGTTCTTAAAGCTGACCACGCGGCCCTGGCCGTCGGTCAGGCGACCGTCATCGAGCACCTGCAGCAAGATGTTGAACACGTCCTGATGCGCCTTCTCCATCTCGTCGAGCAGGATGACGCTGTAGGGCCTGCGGCGCACGGCCTCGGTGAGCTGGCCGCCCTCGTCGTAGCCCACATACCCCGGAGGGGCACCGATCAGACGCTGCACGCTGAACTTCTCCATGTACTCCGACATGTCGATGCGCACCATGGCGCGCTCGTCGTCGAACAGGCATTCGGCCAGCGCCTTCGCCAGCTCGGTCTTGCCCACGCCCGTGGGGCCCAGGAACAGGAAGCTGCCGATCGGGCGGTTGGGGTCGGAAAGACCCGCGCGGCTGCGGCGGATGGCGCCCGCCACGGCGGACACGGCCTCGTCCTGGCCCACCACGCGCTCATGCAGCTTGGCTTCCAGGTCGATCAGCTTGGACAGCTCGCCCTGCATCATCTTGGACACGGGGATGCCGGTCCACGAGCTCACCACTTCGGCGATCTCTTCCTCGGAGACCTCCTCCTTCAGGATGGCGCCGTCGCCCTGCTTGGCGCTCACGGCCTCTTCGGCCGCGGCCAGCTGGCGCTGCAGCTCGGGAATGCGGGCGTAGCGGATCTCGGACGCCTTGGACAGGTCGCCTTCGCGCGTAGCCTGCTCCTCTTCCACATGGGCGGCGTCGATATCGGCCTTCAGGCGCTGGACGCTTTCGATGACGTCCTTCTCGTTGCGCCATTCGGCCTTGCGCACGTCGAGCCATTCCTTCGAGGTGGCCATCTGGCGACGCAGCTCTTCCAGGCGCTCCTTGCTGGCGGGGTCGTCCTCCTTCATGAGGGCCTGCTCTTCGATCTGCATCTGCGTGTACTTGCGCTGGGCCTCGTCAATTTCCTGCGGCATGGAGTCGATTTCGATGCGCAGGCGGCTGGCCGCCTCGTCCATCAGGTCGATCGCCTTATCGGGCAGGAATCGGTCGGAGATGTAGCGGTTGGAAAGCTCCGCCGCCGACACGATCGCCGAGTCGGTGATGCGCACGCCGTGATGGATTTCGTACTTCTCCTTCAGGCCGCGCAGAATGGCGATGGTGTCCTCCACCGTGGGCTCGCCCACAAGCACGGTCTGGAAGCGGCGCTCGAGCGCGGCATCCTTCTCGATGTACTTGCGATACTCGTCCAGCGTGGTGGCGCCGATGGCATGCAGCTCGCCGCGCGCCAGGGCCGGCTTGAGCATGTTGCCCGCGTCCATGGAGCTGTCGCCCGTGGAACCCGCGCCCACGATGGTGTGCAGCTCGTCGATGAACAGGATGATCTGCCCGTCGCTCTGCTTCACCTCGCGCAGCACGGCCTTCAGGCGGTCTTCGAATTCGCCGCGGTACTTGGCACCCGCAACCATGGCGCCCAGATCCAGCGCGACGATGTCGCGGTCGCGCAGGCTGGAGGGCACGTCGCCCGCCACGATACGCTGCGCCAGGCCCTCGACGATGGCCGTCTTGCCGACGCCCGGCTCGCCGATGAGCACCGGATTGTTCTTGGTGCGACGCGACAGCACCTGGATGGTGCGGCGGATCTCGTCGGATCGACCGATCACCGGGTCCAGCTTGCCTTCGCGCGCCTGTTGGGTCAGGTTCTGGCCGTACGTGTTCAGCGCGTCAAGCTCGGGCTTGCTCTGCTGGTCGGTGATGCGCGTGTCGCCGCGCAGATTGTCGTAGGCCTCTTCGATGTTCTTGCGCGTCACGCCGGCGCCGGTGAGGATCTTGCCCGCCTGGCCCTTGTCTTCGGTCAGCGCGATCAGCAGATGTTCGCTGGTGGCGTAGCTATCGCCCATCTTCTCGGCGATCTTCACCGCGTTGTCGATGACGGAAATAAGACCCTGCGTGGGAAGCGGCATGCCCATCACGCCGCCCGTGACCTTCGGCCCGTTGGCGATGGCCGTCTCCACGTTGGCCTTCAGCTGGTCGGGGTCGGCCCCGACCCTTTTGATGATGGCGGAGAGGTTGTTCTCCCCCGAATCGAGCAGCGCCTTCAGCAGATGGATGGTGTCCACCGATGCCGTGTCGGCGTCGCCCGCGACGCCCATGGCGGCCTGGAAGGCCTCCTGGGCGGTAACGGCGAGTTTGTCCAGTCTCATGGTTGTCTCCTTCTTGGAAGGTCGGATGGTCTAGTCGTTAATGCGGCGGATACCCATGCTCTGGGGCTCCGGCAGCATGAGCGCCGTCACGTTGGCGCGCGTTTCCAGCTCGTGGACGCGGTCGGCCAAGCGGCGCACCTTCTTGTGCAGGTCGTCGATTTCCTCGTCGCGCTCTTCGAGGCGGCCCTTCAAATCGAGGATACGAATGACGCCCGCAAGGTTGATGCCTTCGCTGGTCAGTTCGTTGATCAGCTCGAGGCGGTCGATGTCGGCCTGCGAATACATGCGCGTATTGCCGCGCGTGCGCTGGGGCGTGACCAGGCCTTTCTGCTCGTAGATGCGCAGGGTCTGGGGATGCACGCCCGCCAGTTCGGCAGCCACGCCGATCATATACAGCGGCCTGTTCCTATCGGTCATACCGTCCTCCTTACAGCGCAAGCGCCGCGCGGACGTCGTAGCCCGACGCCTCGGTGGCCGCCTGGAAATCCTCCATGGCCTTCTTCTGCTCGGGCGTCATGGAAGCGGGAATATCCACGTGCAGCGTGATATTGAGCGATCCGTTGCCCGCGGCTTTCAGCTGCGGCGCGCCCTTGCCGGCGACGCGCAGCTTGGTGCCTTCCTGAGAACCTGCCGGCACCTTGATGCGGATCTTGGTTCCGTCGGGCGCGGGCACCACGACGCTTGCGCCCAAGGCGGCTTCGGCCGCGGTAACCGGCACCGTCATGAGCACATCGGCGCCCGAGCGCTCGAACACGGGATGCTCGGAGATGCGCGTGGTGACCAGCAGGTCGCCGTTGACGCCGCCGTTGACGCCCGCAGCGCCCTTGCCGCGGAAGCGCACGCGCCCGCCGTCCACCGCGCCTGCGGGAACCTTCACGTCGAGTGTCTCGGCCGCCGAGGAGCCGGGCACCTTCACGCTGACCTTCTTCGTGCAGCCGTTGAATGCCTCGTCGAAGCTCACATGCAGCGTCACGTTCATGTCGCGGCCCTGCTGGGGACGGGCGGCATACTGCCCGCCGAAGCCCGAGCCCGAGAATCCGGCGCCGCCGAAGATGTCGCCGATGTCCCAGTTGCTGCCGAAGGCGCCTTCGCCGCGGCGAATGCTTTCCAGGATGTCGGCCCAGCTGCCGGCGCCCGCGAACGGGTTCTGGCCCGCCGCGCCGCCCCATCCGTAGGGGATGCTGCGCTCGTCGGCCGTGCCGTACTGGTCGTAGAGCTTGCGCTTCTTCTCGTCGCCGAGCACTTCGTAGGCCTCGTTGATTTCTTTGAACTTGGCCTCGTCGCCGCCGGCATCGGGATGATGCGTGCGCGCGAGCTTGCGGTACGCCTTCTTTATCTCCTCGGCGGTGGCGGTTTTGGACACGCCAAGGGTCTTGTAATAATCCGGTGTTGCCGCCATGACCTGCCACCTTCCTTTCGTTTCGTTCACATGCCGTCACGGTCGCGTCGCCGCGCCGTCAACAGGCGTTTTCTACAACGAAGGCGGACTTCGCGCCCGCCTTCGAAACCTTATTATTCTTCTTCCGCCTCACGCTTGGGGCCGCCGGAGGAAATGGTAACCATGGCGGGGCGAAGCACCTTCTTGCCGAGGCGATAGCCCTTCTGGTAGACCTGGGCCACCGTTTCGTCGGGCACGCTCTCATCGGGCACCGTGGCGACGGCCTGATGCTCGAGGGCATCGAACGGCTCGCCGGCCGGGTCGATCGCCTCCAGGCCGTGCTTGCCGAAGACCTGGCGCACCTTGGTGCTGATGGCCTTCACTCCGTCGAGCAGGCCTTCTTCGCCGTTCTGCTCGGCATGGGCGATCGCACGCTCGAAGTCGTCGAGCACGGGAAGCACGTCTTCCATGATCTTCTCCGCGGCGCGCACCTTCATGTCGGCGGCCTCTTCGG
>USLD01000090.1 GCA_900555495.1 uncultured Slackia sp.
ATTCGATCGAACAACGAGAAAGCCCGGAGCGCCTGCGTGCTCCGGGCTTTCGTGCGTCTGGGGGCACCGGCGCCTAGAACCATTTCAGGCGCTTGAGGATGGCGAGCATGATCGCCAAGGCGAGGGCCGTGGCGCCCGTGACGATGGCGAAGCCGTAAGGGGAGTCGGCCAAGGGGATGCCTTCGAGGTTCATGCCGAACACGCCGCCGATCACCGTGGGAACGCAGAGCACCAAGGTGATGGTCGCCACCAGCTGCATGGTGTGGTTGAGGTCGTAGTCCATCATCAGGCCGAAATGATTGATGGTGGAGTCGAGGATTTCGGAATAGATCTTCGTGGTTTCGAGGGCCTGCTTGTTTTCGATGATGGCGTCGTCGAGGACCTCGAGGGATTCCGGCGTATAGGAAGAGGCGGCATAGCGTCGGTAACGCTCGAAGATGTTGTCGTTCGTGGTGAGCGAGGTCTTGATGTAGACGAGCGACGCGTCCAGGGCGTAGAGCTCTTCGAGGTCTTTGCGCTCGGGCTTGTCGGTGGCATCGGAAAGCCCGATGCGGCGTCTGTTGATCGCATGCAGGGTCGAAAAGTACGCTTCGGACGAAGCGATGAGGATGTCGCTCGCGAACGCTTTGATATCCGATGTGTCGTGCACGTTGCGCCAAGATTTCAGGATGGCTATCAAGGGCACGCGATAGACCGAGCATACCGAAATGACATGGCTCGACGTTTCGAAAATGCCGATAGGGATAGTGGTGTAGCGCTTGCGTTCGGCGTTTTTGACATGCATGGGCGTGTCGACGATGAACATGGTGTAGTCGACGTTGCGTTCGATGCGCGAGACCTCTTCGAGGTCGAGCGGGGCGCGGATATCGTCCTCGTCGATGGAGAAACGCCGGGCGATGGAGGAAAGTTCGTCGGCGGTCGGTTCGAACAGGGCGATCCAGCAGCCGGGCCGTTCTTCGTCGATTTTGGTCAGGATGCGGGACTGTTCGTCGGTGTGGAAGTATTCGATCACGAAGGCCTCCTCTGTCGAGTTCGAGACGCCTAATTCCCACCATCATAGTCGAATATGCGAGAAGATGACGTCGATCTGACATGATGCGCAGACAATCGCCGTCAGGGCGGGTCGCAAAACGAAAGAAGCCTCCCCTCGGGAGGCTTCTTCGAAGATTGCGGAACGAATCCTTATTCCTTGCCGGTCCAGCAGTAGGTGCAGACCTTCGAGGGGTCGATGCCGATGCCCTCGAGCATGCCGTCGAGCGACTGGTAGCCCAGCGAGTCGAAGCCGAGCTTTTCGCAGATGGTGCGCAGCAGGCACTTGCCGCGCTCGGTAGTCGCGTCGGAGTATTCCTCGAGATGCTTCTGTCCCTCGTCGCCTTCGAGCTCCTGGATCGTGCGGCGGGAGATGAGGTCCATTTCGGACTTGCTGCTGGAGAAGCTCAGGTACTTGCAGCTGAACATGATCGGCGGGCAAGCGGAGCGCATATGCACTTCCTTGGCGCCGGCGCCGTAGAGGAAGTCGACCGTCTCGCGCAGCTGGGTGCCGCGCACGATGGAGTCGTCGACCAGCAGCAGCTTCTTGTCGGCGATCAGCTCGGGAACGGGAACCTGCTTCATCTTGGCGACGCGGTTGCGCACCTCCTGGTTGGAGGGCATGAACGAGCGCGCCCACGTGGGCGTGTATTTGATGAAGGGGCGGGCGAAGGGCGTCTTGCTTTCGGTGGAGTAGCCGATCGCGTGAGGCACGCCGGAGTCGGGCACGCCGGCGACGTAGTCGACCTCGGGAAGCCTGCCCTGCGCGGCTTCGTCGCGGGCCATGATGGCGCCGTTGCGGTAACGCACCACTTCGACGTTCTGGCCTTCATAGTTGGAGTTCGGGTATCCGTAGTAGGTCCACAGGAACGCGCAGATCTTCATATCGTCGCCTGCGGGCGAGATGGTTTCGTAGGAGTCGGCGTTCACGCGCACGATTTCGCCGGGCCCCAGCTCGTATTCGTCGTCATAGCCCAGCTTATGGTAGGGGAACGATTCGAACGAGATGCAGTGGCCGTCGTCGTTTTTGCCTACGAGCACCGGCAGGCGGCCCATCTTGTCGCGCGCGGCGAGGATTTCGCCGTCATCGGTCATGATGAGCAGGGTCAGCGAGCCGTCGATGACCTCCTGAGCGAATTTGATGCCGTCGACGAAATTGTCTTTCTGATTGATAAGGGCGGCTACCAGCTCGGTGTTGTTCACTTTGCCGGAGCTCATGGCCATGAATTGCTTGCCGCCTGCCGAGAAGCATTCCTCGATCAGCTGTTCCGCATTGTTGATGATGCCAACCGTGGTGATGCCGAAGGTGCCCAGATGGGAACGGACGAGCAGGGGCTGCGGGTCGGTGTCGCTGATGCATCCGATACCGCTTCCTCCGTGGAAGCTCTGGAGGTCGGCCTCGAATTTCGTTCGAAACGGCGTGTTCTCGATCGAGTGGATTTCCCTTTGGAATCCGGTTTCGGAATCGAAGAAGATCATGCCTGCGCGACGCGTTCCCAGATGGGAGTGGTAGTCGACGCCGAAGAACACGTCGAGAACCACGTCATGATGGGACGCGGCTCCGAAAAATCCGCCCATTGCGTACCTTTCATCGTCGGTTGTTGTGTCGAAAAAGCAAGTATACCCCCAAAGGCTTGCGAAACAGCGGAAGCGGCATCTTGCGGCGATTATTCAAAATATCGAAACAAATCGGCTCGGGTATCCGGTCGGCGATTCCTGTGTGCCGAAAACATCGACTTCGGGGCATCGGGGTCGATGCGGGAATGAAAATGCGCCGCGCTCCGGAACGGAACGCGGCGCATGGATGCGGTCCTTCGCTAGTCGAGCAAAGGCGTCAGCGCGCCGGGCGCAAGGATGACGATGCGTCCCGTGGCGCGCGAGATGCTCGTGTACAGGCGATTGCGTGCCACGCGTCCGTCGCCGAACACCTCGGCGCGGGCGTCGGGAATGATCACCTGGTCGAACTCGAGGCCCTTGGCGAACTCGAGCGTCATGAGCACGACGCCGCTCGCGGGAAGCGTGGCGTCGTCGGAAATCACGGCGGGCGCGTTTTCGCCCAGGATGGATTGGACGCGCTTGAGCGATGCGCGGCTGTCGGCGATCACGGCGGTCAGGCCGGCCATGCCGCGCGCCTGCTCGACGGCGTCGCGCAGGGCGTCTTCGTAGGCGCCCTCGTCGTCGAAGGATGCGATGCACGGTTCGGCGCGCTCGTGCTGCACCGACGAGACGCGCATGCGGTCTTCTTTCGGCATGAGCTTCGTGAACAGCTCCGTGATCTGCGGAGACGAGCGGTAGCTCGTCAGGAGGCGGCATTCCTGCACTTCTGATCCCGCCTGCTCGAACACCGATTTGATTTCGGCGAACGAGGCCGTATGGTCCTTGATCGCCTGGTTCTCGTCGCCCAGAAGCAGGAAGCGGGCGCGGCGGAAATAACGGCGCAGCACCATGAGCTGGGCGCAGGTGTAGTCCTGCACCTCGTCGACCATGACGTATTTGACGCTCGCGTCGCCCATGCCGCTCACGGCCATCTTCAGATAGACCCATTCCACAGGCAGCAGGCCTTCGGCGCCCAGGATGCGCATGCCGATGCGGTCGATGCGCAGCCATTCGTCGCGCTCGACGATATCGAAGGCGGCGGCGTAGCGGTCGTGGAGGTAGGTCAGCGTGCATTCGCGCAGCTCGGCGTCGGTCTGCGGGGCGATGGTCTCGTGGAAGATGCGCACCTGCTCCTGGACCGAAAGCGATGTGGCCTCGTTCTGCGCGCGCTCGGTGGCGGCCATCTGCCTCAGGCGGTTTTCCAGCCGCTTGTGCAGTTCCTCGCGCATGAGCGTGACCAGGTGAGGGCCTGCGGGAATGCGGTGGAACTTGTCGGCCGCCTGGCGGATCTGGCCGGCGGAGATGAGCTGCGTGCCGTCGCAGACGATGTCTTTGAAGTCGTTGGGGTCGAACGCGAGCCCGCGCACGGCTTCGTCGATGCGCGCCAGGGCATCGGGCGAGATGTCGGCGCGGCCGCGGCTGCGCTCGGCCGGCATGACGCTTGCCATGAACTGGTCGAACGTCATGGTCTCGGGGTTGCTTTCGCCCAGGTCGGGCAGCACCTGCTCGATATAGCGGCTGAACACCGGGTTCGGCGTGATCAGGCACACTTCCTCGGGCTTGAGCGTTTCGCGATGCTGGTAGAACAGGTAGGCGATGCGCTGCATGAGCACGGAGGTCTTGCCGGAGCCCGCGATGCCGTTGACCAGCAGGGCGTCGACGTCTTCGTGGCGGATGACCTCGTTCTGCTCTTTCTGGATGGTGGCGGTGATCGCCTTCATGTGCGAGGAGCGCTCCTGCGAAAGCGAGGCCAGAAGCATGGCGTCCTGGATGGCCACGGTGGTGTCGAAATAGGCGTTCAGACGGTCGGCCTCGATGTCGAACTGGCGGCGCAGCTTGAGGTCCACGTTGATGGTGCGGCCGTTGGCCTTGTACGACGTGGGGCCGTTTTCCTGGTTGTAGTACACCTCGGCCACGGGCGAGCGCCAGTCCACCACGAGGCGTTTGTAATTGTCGTCGGAGATGCCGGCGTTGCCGATATAGAGCTCCTTGGGCGCATCGCCCGGCTTGAACTGCAGCGCCACTTTGGCGAAGTAGGGCTGGTGCATGAGCAGGCGCACCTTCTGCAGGTTCTGGAAGTTGAGCTCTTGGGCGGCGTTATACAGGTCGATCGTCTTGTTGGCCGAGGCGAATTCCGCGTAGGTCTCGAAGGCTTCGCCCATGCTGGCGAAGTTGCCGGTGAGTTCGTCGGCGAGCATCTTCTTGTCGGCCGCCACGTCGTCGTCGAGCTTCTGGATCTTGGCGACCAGGGCCTGCTCCATGGCCTCGAGTTTCGCATAGGTCTCGCTCAGGTGCCGACGCTCTTCGACCAGGATGGGGTCGTCGGTTCGTTCGTCCTGGTCGCAGGCGGGCGGCGTCTGGTCGCTCGCGGTGCGGGGCAGGTTCGGTTGTGCTGGGTCGGTGAACACGATGTCTCCTTGGAATTCGTCGGTTGTGCATCGGCGGGCGCGGCGCGTGAAACTCCGCCGCCCTGAAAAAGGTATTCCGGGTACAATGGCACATGCGCGCACGCCCGGGGAGGTGGCGCGTCATTTTGCACGATAACTACGGATTGCGGCGCCTGCGTCCGCACGCCTTCGCCGTCCGCGTGCGGACGGATTCTCGATGACGGATAGAGGTTTTATGGCAGACGAACAGGAAACCGTCGGCGGCGGCGCCGACGCTTACGGATCGCTCGGCGCGCTGGTGCCCCAGGCGGTCTGGGACAAATACTGGGACTACTCTCAGGATGGAGAACTCGACGAGGTCGATGCGCCGTTGCCGGGCGATTCCGACCCCGAGGGGGCGGAAGAGGAGGGGCGTCATGCTCAAACAGTCCTGAGCTCGCACGATCGCCCCGCCGGGGCGACCGGCTCGTGCGGAACTGCGCGTGACACCCCCTATCTTCCTTCGAGCGACGGGGAAGCGGGCGAGCACGAGATCTCCCATCTTCCCACTGCTGAAGAAGCGCTCGAGATGTTTCTGGAATGGGTGGACGAGCGCGGCATCGAGCCGTGGCCGCATCAGGAAGAGGCGCTTATGGGCCTCATGATGGGCGACCACGTGATCTTGGGCACGCCGACCGGGTCGGGCAAGTCGCTCGTGGCGCTGGGCATGCACTTCATGGC
>USLD01000091.1 GCA_900555495.1 uncultured Slackia sp.
GCGGCCGGCGATTCGCAGGCGGCAGCATTACGGGTTCGCCCGCCCGGGCTGCGCTGGATTCCACGAAATGCTTTTCCGAAGGCGGCCGCGCTCCTACCCCCTTGGCGCGCGGCCCGCCGCCCTTCCTCCTTGCACGGCACGCCGTGCGAAAATACTGACGTATGCAGGAAACGCGCCGACCTGCACTCGAAAGGCGCAGCGGCCCCTTCACGGGGCCGCTTTTTCGTTTCGGAACGAAACGCCCCCTACGTGCGAGCGCGATATGAAGCTTTCATGGTCGGCGGTTACGGCGCCGTTCGCCCTTTCGTTACAATAGCGTTCGCAGCATGCAGTTCCTTCCAACGTAAGTCTAGGCTGCCGTCCAAGGCTTACCCGCATAAGGCGCCTTGGCGTTTCGCACATCGGACACGAAAGGACGCCCATGCAGGGAAAACCCCTCGTATTGCTGCTCGCCGTGCTCTATAGCGGAGCATTTCTCGCAGGATTCAACGAAAACCTCGTCAACATGGCGCTCATGTCGATCATGGCCGAATACGCTATCGATTCGATCACTGCGCAATGGCTGGTCACAGGCTATATGATCGTCGCCACCGTCGTCGTGACCTGTATGGCCTTCTTCTACCGCCGCTTCAAGCTGCGCACGCTGTTCTTCTCGGCTTCCGCCCTCTCTTTCGCAGGATCGGTCATGGGCCTGTTCGCCCAAAGCTTCGCGATGCTTCTATGCGCACGCCTCGTTCAAGCCGTCGGCACGGGCATCTTCATCCCGCTCATGATGAACACGATCCTGGCCGTCACGCCCAAGAACAAGTTAGGCACCTATATGTCGATCGGCAGCTGCATGATCACATTCGGCCCCGCGTTCGCTCCCGTGGTCTGCGGCGCGATCGTAACCGGCTTCGGATGGCGATTCGTCTTCGCAGTGCCCGCCGTCGCCATGGCCGTCATCGCGCTGCTCGGTTTCTTCTTCGTGAAAAACCTCGGGGTCGGCCGCGCGCACCTAGACCTCGCGTCGGTGGCGCTTTCCTCGGTCGCCTTGTTCCTGCTGTCATTCGGCCTGGCCAATCTGGCGATAAACACGCCTGCAGCCGTCGCGGCGCTGGTCGCGGCCGTCCTCATAGGAGCCGCGTTCATCGTCCGCCAACTCCGTTGCGAGCATCCGCTGATCGACCTCGCTCCCGCCAAAAGCATCCGCTTCTGGCCGACGCTGCTCCTTGTGACCGTGGCCATGATGTCGACGTTCTCCATGAGCGTGCTGTTACCCTTGTATTTCGAAGGGGCGCTGGGCACCACGGCGTTTTTCGCCGGCATCGTCATGCTCGTGCCCGTTCTGGCCAACACCTTCATCACGTTGCTCGGCGGGCGCATCATGGATAAATACGGCGAGTGGCCCCTGCTGCCTATCGGATTCGCCGTGGTGACGGTCGGATTCGGGCTTGTCGCGGCAAGCGCTTCGAACCTGTCGCTTCTCGCCATGCTGATCGGATCGCTCGTCACGCTGTCAGGCGTCGGATTGATCTTCTCGCCCTCGCAGACTGCGGGGCTGCGCACGCTCGCACCCGAATTGCACCCCTTCGGCGTGGCGCTTTCCACCACATTCGTGCAGATAGCCGCCTGTATCGGCCCTTCGCTTTACACAGGCATCATGTCGTCGGTCGAAGCCGACGCGATCGCGAACGGAACCTCGGCACAGCTCGCATGCGCCGAAGGTTTCGGCGCCGCGATGACCGTGGCCGCCGCGGTGGCGGCGGTCGGCTTCGGCACTGCGCTCGTCTATGCGCTTGCGGCGAAACGACGCGAGAGCGCCGCTGCGCCCGCCGTCGAATGCACGGACCTGAACGCCATCATGGAGCGCGACCCCTTCCTCCTGAACGAATCCGACACGGTCGCGCACGCCATGGAGTCCTTCGTCGAGCGCCGCGTAGGCGGCATGCCCGTCGTCGACGCCGAAGGGCGCGGCACGGGCTTTCTTTCCGACGGCGACATCATCCGATACCTCGCCGACAAGCATCCTCTGGTCATGGACGGCTATTCGCTCATCGCGATGGCCGAAAAAGGCGGCTTCGACGAACGTTTGCGCGAACTGATGGCGCTGCCCGTGAAAACGGTGGCGACCGACCGCCTGGTCTCGATCGACGATCGCTCGACGCTCGAAGAGGCCTGCACGCTTCTCGCGCGCCACAAGCTCAAGAAGGTGCCCGTCGTACGCGACGACAAAGTAGTCGGCACGATCAACAGGTCGGCCGTGATCCGCTACGCGATGCGGCACGCGGGTCAAGCCGACGCGAAACCGCGTTCGTAAGCGGAAAAGCGGCCCCGATGCATACCGTGCATCGGGGCCGCTTCGATTTCGCCTCCATCGCGCCCTCATGCGGCAAGGCGCGCATCGTCGTCGCAACGCTCCCTCAACGCCAACCCTGCCGACGAAAGCGCCGCCGCCCGCTCGCGTTTTTTCTCGCGACGGACGACCGCCGCATATACCGCCAAACCGACGGCGGCGAACGCTGCGGTCAAAACCACGACCGCAGCCGTAGCGGTCCAATCCCCCGCCGCCGCGAATCCCGCCATCGCCGTCGAAGAAACGATCGAGGGTATGCGCCCCACCGTGGTTATAAGGGCGATGCGCCACGCAGGACAATTCGTCAATCCCGCGATATAGGTCATGATGTCTTTCGGCGTGCCGGGAATGAGAAAGCATACGAACATGAGCAATTCGAACCGGGCCGAATCCTGCAGCCATTTCATGGATGCGATCTTCTCACGCGAGAAGAACAGCTCCACGGCCTTCATGCCCAACGTACGCACGACCGCAACCACGATCAGCGTTCCGGCCAAACCCGCCATCAGGCACAAGGCCGTTCCTTCCCAGAATCCGAATGCATAGCCCGCGCCTAATTCGAGCGGCTCGCCCGGCAAAACGGCCACGACGATCTGAAACACGATCAACGCGCCCATGGCCAACGGGGCGAACACGCCTTGCCCGTCGACCCATGCCTGCATACGCGGGCCATCGGCGAAGAATGCGAACAATTCGGGGCCGTACGCCGTTCCTGCGACGACCAGTGCAACAAGAACCGCCGCCGCTGCACACCAGACGATGATGCGGCGTTTGCTCGTTTCGACCGTTTTCATATTCGACACACCTTTCAGCATTGCAGGTTCGCACGGTTTCGGCATAGAGCCGACGACCAGAAGATCGAACGATTCCTCGATACTGAAAAGTCTACGGAGCGAATATCAAATCGCCATCAACGCAAGGAAACGCGATTCTGACGAAATACCGACGAAACCGCGCTTCCCGAAAGCATTCGCCGCATCGGAGCCGCGGAGAATCGACGACCGGTCATGCGAGCGGCGCCCGGATGGAGGCTTCGACTACGGCCCCGCCCGATTCCGCATTCATCAACCGCACGCCGCCGCCGTGTTTCTCGCATAGTTCGGCGCAGATATTGAGTCCCAAGCCGAAATGCGCCGAATCGTCACGGCGCTTCTCGGCGGAATCGCGCCAGAACGGCTCGCATCCGTGCTCGAGCGCGGCCGCGTCGAAGCCAGGCCCGTCATCGGCCACGCGAACCGTGAGCAGGCCGTCTTTCCACGCGCACGACAGGCTCACCTTCGATTCGGCGAAACGAAGCGCGTTCGACAGCGCGTTTTCCACGATGCGCGAAAGGGCGACGTCGTCGAACGCGGCGCTGCGAGGCAAGCCGCCGGCTTTCGCCTCGAAATCGATTCCCGACGCCCGAACCAGATCGGACGCCTCGGCCGCAGCACGCACGAACCAGGCGCCTACATCGCCCGCATGCGGTTCGACCGTGCATTCGTCGAGGTCGGCCAGGTCTTTCATCGACTCCACGTAACGCTGGAGCCGCTCGGTCTGGCGGGACATGGCCGCCGACGCTTCGGCGAGCCCTGCGGCATCGACGCGACCTTCGGGGGCGAATGTCGAGAGCATTTCCGCGCGGCCCTTCAGGACGGTGAGCGGCGGACGCAGGTCGCGCGCGAACGCGGCATTCACCTTGCGGCGGTTTTCGGCCACACGCCACATGGCCTTGTTGTTGCGTTCGAGCGCCGATCGCATATCCTCGAAAGAAACGCGCAGGCGGTCGAGTTCGCTGCGCGACCCTTCGGGCGGCGCGGATACGGGAACGGACAGGTCGCCCTCGGCGATGCGGCGGGCAGCGTCGTCCATCGCCTGTATGGGGCGCTGCAGCTTGCGTTTATAGAAGCCGCGGCTCGCCGCGAGAAAGCAGATAGCGAAGACCAGCGGCACCGATACGAACACGGCAAGATTGATGACCTGATACATCGGACTCGACGGTCGATACACATAGTATCCCACCAGGGAACCCGTCGGCCTCTGGCCATCGGCGTTCTCCGGAAGCCGTTCCTCGACAGCCGACGCATCGCCGCGCTGGGCATTAGCAGCGGCATCGTAGGCAGGAATGTCTTCGAGCGGAATATCGGTCACGTCGACCGAGTCGCGGTCATACGGGGCGACCCGCTCGTCTATATCTTGCACGACCAGGCCATCGAAACCAGCAGACTTGTCGACAGGAATGGCATCGCGAGAGTCTGATCCCGATGATCGGCTTTCGACATACAGCGATACGCCTCGGGTCACAATCGGAACATCGTCGTCAGCATAGTTCGTGAATTCGTTCCGAACGTCCTGATACCAACTCATATCTTCAGCTCTAACAAGGGAGCCGAGCTCCTCATCGTAAATATAGAGCCCAGGATACACCGTCTTGTCGCCGTAAAGCACCTGCACGGACGCCGCATTGAGCAGTGAAACCGCGCCGAGCGAAAGCACGAAGGCCGCTGCCATGCCGATAAGCGCGTAGAAAAAGAAGGCGGATCGCACCGAGCAGACATCCAAAGCGTTTCTCGTCGAGCGCAACGGATGACGCAGCCATGCGAACGCCGCTTTGCGCACACGAGCGCCGCGCGAGGCGGGGGCGACATCGGACGAATCTTCCGCACACGACTTTTCATCCCATCCGCCAGAACACGACGCGGACGGGCGGGAACCTTCCTTCGGCCCGCACGCCTCCGCGCAAGCGTCGTCAGACGCATCGAACGATGCGTCCGCTCCTTCCTGGCGCTCTTCCGAACCCGATCGCTCTATCCCTGCCATGTGTAGCCCACTCCCCATACCGTTTTCACGTAATCCTTCTCGGCGCCTGCTTTCGCGAGGGCCCTGCGAAGCCTGCGCACATGCTCGGTCACGACCGCGGAATCGCCTGCCGCACCCCAAACGCGCTCGTATATCATGTCGCGGTCGAACACCTGGCCGGCATGCTTCGACAAAAGCGCGCAGATCTCGTATTCCTTGCGCGCAAGGGGCACTGCAGCCCCGCCGACGCACACCTCCATGGCGGCGTAGTCGATGGAAAGCACGTCATCGACGCGGATCGCATTTATGCGCTTCATGCGTTCGCCTCGAGCAAGCTGGGCTTTCACGCGCGCGCCGAGCACTTCGAGCGAAAACGGCTTTGTCACGTAATCGTCCGCTCCGGCGGAAAATCCGTCTATGGCGTCGGCGTCTTCCACGCGCGCCGTCAGAAAGATGATCGGACAGGTATGAACGTCGCGCAGCATACGGCAGATCGAGAACCCGTCGATATCGGGAAGACCCACATCGAGCAAAATGACGTCAGGAGAACGCTTCGCCTTTTCAAGCGCTTGCGCACCATCGAGCGCGACCGTCGCCAAATAACCCGACAT
>USLD01000092.1 GCA_900555495.1 uncultured Slackia sp.
CCATGCGCCGCGCCGCGGGAAGGCCCAGTCCGATGGCGTCGAGTTCGCCGTCGAGCGAGAACACCTCCCGCGGCGTGCCCTGCGCGAACATCTCGCCTTCCTTCAGCACGACGATGCGCTGGCAGAGCGTCGCCAGGTCGTCCATGCTGTGAGACACCATGACCACGGTCAGGCCCGCTTCGGCGTGCAGCCTGGCCACGAGCCCCAGGAATTCCTTGCGCGCCGCCGGGTCCAGTCCTGCCGTGGGCTCGTCGAGCACGAGCACTTCGGGGTCCATGGCGAGCACGCCCGCGAAGGCCACGCGGCGCTGTTGTCCGCCCGAAAGCTCGAAGGGGCTCATGTCGCCGATCGCTTCGCGGTCAAGGCCCACCAGCGCAAGCGCCGATGCCACGCGCTCGTCCACCTCGCCGGCGGAAAGGCCCAGGTTGCGCGGGCCGAACGCCACGTCGTCGTATACGGTGGCCGCGAACAGCTGGCGCTCGGGGTATTGAAACACCACGCCTACCTTCGCGCGTGCCGCGGTGGCTTCTTTTTTATCGGCGACGTCGCGTCCGTTCACCAGCACGCGCCCCTGCGTGGGCTTGAGGATGCCGTTCATGTGCTGGATAAGCGTCGATTTGCCCGATCCGGTATGGCCTGCGATGCCCACGAAATCGCCCGCGCCGATCGCGAAATCGATATCGTGCAGCGCCCATACGGCATTGGGGTCGTTGCCCCATGCGGCGGTCTTTTCCTTCTTGCGGCCGCGGTTCTTCTTGGCTTTCGAGGAATCGAGGTAGGTGTGGCTGACATGTTCGAACGCGATGACGGGCGTTCCGTCGGGCGCGCAAGCGTGCGCGGCGTCGCGGCATGCGCAGGGTTCGGCCTGCGCGACGGGGCGGTCGAATGCGTCAGCGCGTTGCGCGATGGCGCGGGCCAGGTCGTGTTCGCGAATGCATACGGGCACGTCCACGCCCTCGGCGCGCAGGCGCTCGGAAAGCTCGCATGCGAAGGGAACCTCGAGGTTCAGATGCGCCAGCTTCTCGGTTTGCACCAGCACGTCGGCGGGCGTTCCGTCGAGCGCCACGCGTCCGCCGTCGAGCACCACCACGCGGTCGGCCTCGGCGGCTTCTTCCATGAAATGGGTGATGGCCACTACGGTCATGCCGCGTTCGTGGAGAGCCTTGCATACGCGCATGAGGCCGCGCCTGCCTCGCGGGTCGAGCATCGAAGACGCTTCGTCCAAAATGATGATCTTCGGCTCCATGGCCAGCGCGCCCGCAATGGCGACGCGCTGCTTCTGTCCGCCCGACAAACGCGCGCCGCGTTCGCCCACGTAGGTATCGTATCCGTTTTCGAATTCCATGATAGCGTCGTGGATGTTCGCCCGTTTGGCCGCTTCGATCACCTCGGCGTCGCTCGCTGCAGGGTTGCCGTAGAGGATGTTGTCGCGAATGGTGCCGTCGAACAGGTACACGTCCTGCTGCACGATGCCCACGGTGCGTCTCAGCGATGCCAGCGTGACGTCGCGCACGTCGGCGCCGTCGATGCTTACGCTGCCTCCGCATACGTCGTAGAAGCGGGGTAGCAGCGAGCACGTGGTGGTTTTGCCGCCGCCGCTCGGCCCGACGAGCGCCGTGGTCTTGCCGGCGGGCGCATGCAGGGTGAAGCCGTTCAGCACGTCGGTCGCGCCGTCGTAGGAAAACGCCACGTCGTCATAGCGGATATCTCCGTGCACGCCCGCGCTTGCCGCCTTTTCCAGGTCGACCGCTTCGGGCCTATCCTGCACGGCCGGCTCGATCGCCATGATTTCGGCGAAGCGGCGAAATCCTGCGTAGCCTTTCTGGAACTGCTCGGCGAAGTTGATCAGCTGTTCGATCGGCGAGAGGAAGATGCCGATGTAGAGGGCGTAGATCGCCAGGTCGGTGGGCTGGATCTGCCCCTGCACCATGAAGTAGCCGCCGCCGACCACCACGATGGTGTACAGCAGGCCAGTGAACAGGGAATTCACGGCATGAAAACGACCCATGAACTTATAAGACCGCTCTTTGGTGTCCACGAACATCCGGTTGGTGCGCGCGAATTTCTCGGCCTCGAGCATCTCGTTGCCGAACGATTTCACCACGCGCATGCCGCCCAGGGCGTCCTGGATGCGCGAATTGACGCCTGCCATGGTGCGGCGGTTCTCGGTGAAGATGACGCGCTTGCGGTAGTTGGTCCATGCGGCGTAGGCCGCCATGACCACGGTGCAGGCCAGCATGATCAGCGTGAGCGGCACGTTGATGAAGAACAACAGCACGAACGAGCCGATGATCTTCAGCGAGCAGATGAAGATGTTCTCAGGGCCGTGATGTGCGAGCTCCGATACGTCGAACAGGTCGGTGACCAGGCGGCTCATCATTTCGCCGGTGTTGTTCTTGTCGTAATACGAGAAGCTGAGGCGCTGGTACTGGTCGAACAGGTCGGAGCGCATATCGGCCTCCATGCGCGCGCCCATGACATGCCCCCAGCGGGCGATGAACCACTGGCAGCCCGTGCGCAGCAGATACAAGGCCACCATGCCCGCGCAGATCAGGCCGAGCGCGCTCATTACCACGGGCGCGGGTTGCAAGAAGAAATCGCGCGTGAAGAAGTTGAGCAGCTGGGGAAACGCCAGGTCGATGCAGGCGAGAAGCGTGGCGCATACCAGGTCGAACCAGAACAGGAATTTATATTTGCCGTAATAGCCGATGAATTTCTTGAACACCTGGGCGCCCGAGACGGAAGGCTTGGCGGGTTCGCCCGGCTTTCGGGAGGGGATGGTGGACACGACGTTCCTTTCTGCGCATGCGCGCGTCGCGGGATTTATCGGGAAATCATGATAGGGCGCAGGTTTGCTCGCGTTTCGCGGCGCGGCGAACGAGAAAAGGGCGAAACCCGCATGTGCGAATTCCGCCCCGAACGCGATCGTGAACGCTTCAGCCGCGCGCCGTTTACGCGTACTTCAAGAATGCGCGATAGGCCTTGAGCGTCTCGTAGAGGTCGGCCTTGTCGATGACCTCCCACGGCGCGTGCATGTTCAGCACGGCGACGCCGCAGTCGATGACGTTCATGCCGTACTTGGCCAGGATATAGGCGATGGTGCCGCCGCCTCCGATGTCGACCTTGCCCAGTTCGGCGGTCTGGAACGCCGCCTCGCCCTTCTCCATGACGGCGCGGATCTTGGCCATGTATTCGGCGTTGGCGTCGTTGGAGCCGCTCTTGCCGCGGCTGCCCGTGAACTTGTTGAACACCACGCCGCGGCCCAGATACGCGGCGTTCTTGGTCTCGAAGGCGCTCGCGTAAGACGGGTCGAAGCCCGCGGACACGTCGCTGGAGAGCATGCTGGAGTTGGCCAGGCAGCGGCGCAGCGCCAAATCTCCCGCCTGTCCGGCCAGGTCCATGATCTCGGCGACGGTGTTCTCGAAGAACATCGAGGTCATGCCGGTGGCGCCGACGCTGCCGATTTCCTCCTTGTCGACGAGGATGCATACGCCGGTCTTATCGAGGTCGGCCGCTTCGATCTGGGCGATCAGGCTGGGGTAGGCGCACACGCGGTCGTCGTGGCCGTAGCCGATCACCATGGAGCGGTCGAAGCCGCAGTCGCGCGCCGCGCCTGCGGGAACCACTTCGAGCTCGCTGGAGAGGAAGTCCGCTTCCTCCATGTCGTATTTATCGGCGAGAATCGAAAGCAGCAGCGCCTTGACGGGCTCTTTTTCGGCCAGCTTCTCCAGCTCGTCGACCTGCGCGCCCGCGGCTTTCTCGGCCGCTTCGGGGGCCTTCGCCGGGCGGCTGCCTGCAAGGATGTCGAGGTTTTCGCCTTCGATCACCTCGGAGGCCTTCTTCTGCAGCTGGTCCTGGGCCAGGTGCACCAGCAGGTCGGTGACGCAGAACACGGGGTCGCCTTCGTCTTCGCCCATGTTCACTTCGACGACGCTGCCGTCTTTCTTGGCGATCACGCCGTGGATGGCCAAAGGCAGGGTGACCCACTGGTATTTCTTGATGCCGCCGTAGTAGTGCGTGTCGAGCAGCGCGAATCCGCCTGCTTCGTAGAGCGGGTTCTGCTTGATGTCCAGGCGCGGGCTGTCGATGTGGGCGCCCAGGATATTGAGGCCCTCCTCCATCGGGCGGCGGCCGATCTGCGCCAGGATGACCGACTTGCCGAAGCATTCGGCGTACACCTTGTCGCCGGCCGCGAGCGTGCGGCCGGCCGCACGGGCTTCGTCGACGGATATGTATCCGGCTGCGCGTGCCATGGCGACGGCCGTCGCGGCGCATTCACGCTCGGTCTTATTCTCGCTGATGAACTTCTTGTAGTCGGTCGCGAACGATTCCACTGCGGCGAGGTCTGCCTCGTCGTAGGAGAGCCAGGCGTTTCTGTGTTCCATGGTTTCCTGCTTTCAAGGACGGCGTTTCGTTATGTCGAGCATGGTATAGCACGCGAGGGCTCGGGGCGTTTCTGTTCGGAGCTCTTCCGGCAAGTTCCATCTTTCGCACGGGCTTCCGGATGCGTCGGCGCCGGTTTCTTCGACCCTTTTCACATTCAATCGCTTTAGCGCCCTAAAGCGATTGGTGCTGTTTTCGTGTGGCACGACTTCGGAAACGGCCGATTTTGCGCCGGGGGGTATGTTAAAACGCCGCCCGAGGCCTATAATAACCGGTCATATATAGCCCTAGCCCCGAATACGAAGGAGTAGCCACATGGCGTTTTATTACGAGGAGCCCTCGCGCACCTTCAACGAGTACCTGCTGGTCCCTGGGCACACGCCCGCCAGCTGCATCCCGACCAAGGTCAGCCTGAAAACGCCGCTTGTCCGCTACCGCAAGGGCGAAGAGGAGTGCCCTCTCTCGCTGAACATCCCCATGGTGTCCGCCATCATGGCCGCTGTTTCCGACGACCGCATGGCTGTTGCTCTGGCCACCGAAGGCGGTCTGTCCTTCATCTACGGCAACCAGACCATCGAAGACCAGGCCGCCATGGTGTCTCGCGTCAAGCAGCACAAGGCCGGTTTCGTGGTGAGCGACGCCACCCTGTCTCCCGACATGACGCTTGAGCAGGTTCTCGAGCTCAAGGAGGCCACGGGCCATTCCACCATGCCCGTCACCGACGACGGCAAACCCAACGGCAAGCTGCTCGGCGTGGTGACCGAGCGCGACTACCGCCTGTCCCGCATGTCCCTCGACGCCAAGGTCTGCGACTTCATGACCCCGCGCGAGAAGCTCATCGTGGCTCCCGCCGAGACCTCCCTCAAAGAGGCGAACGACATCATCTGGGACCACAAGCTCAACAGCCTTCCGCTGGTCGACGACCAGGATCGCCTGGTCTACATGACCTTCCGCAAGGACTACGACTCCCATAAGGACAACCCGCTCGAGATGCTCGATGCCGAGAAGCGCTACATCGTGGGCGCAGGCATCAACTCCCGCGACTACGCCGAGCGCGTTCCCGCCCTGGTCGAGGCCGGCGCCGACGTGCTGTGCATCGACTCTTCCGAAGGCTTCTCCGACTGGCAGAAGATGACCATCGAATGGGTCCGCGAGCACTACGGCAACGACGTCAAGATCGGCGCGGGCAACGTCGTGGACCGCGAAGGCTTCCGCTTCCTCGCCGAGGCGGGCGCAGACTTCGTCAAGGTCGGCATCGGCGGCGGTTCCATCTGCATCACCCGCGAGACCAAGGGCATCGGCCG
>USLD01000093.1 GCA_900555495.1 uncultured Slackia sp.
GTCACGCCCCCGTGGCTCAATGGATAGAGCACCGGACTTCTAATCCGATGGTTGTGGGTTCGAATCCCGCCGGGGGCGCCATACAAAACCCCGCAAGGCCTCCCCGCTGCATCGGAGAGGCCTTTCTTGCAGAAAGAACCCTGCAAGCCGGGCAATGCCCCTTCGCTACGAACCAGAGCGGCGGTCGGTTCAAGCGCCGAATTCGCTGCGCACGCCCTCGAAGAATTCCCTGAACCCGTCCTCGAATACGCTTTCCTTCGGGCGGACGAACGAGATGTCATGCACGATCGCGTCGCCTTCCACCTCGATGCGCGCAAGCGCCCCTGATGCAAGTTCGGCCGCCACGCCCGCCTCGTAAACGAACGACACGCCCAACCCTTCCGCCGCGAACGCCTTGATGATCCCGATGCTCGACACCTCGACCACATCGGCGAACGACGCCAACGTGAGATTGCTCCCGCGCAAAGCGTGCTCGAGCACCGCACGCGAGCCCGACTCCTTCTCGCGTACGATCAGCGGCTCGCCGAACAGGTCTTCCATGCGGCAACGCGTTCCCGCCAGCCGATGCTCGGGCGAGCAGACGCAGACCAGCTCCTGCTCGCATAGAAGATCCCACGCGAACGCGCTTTTCTCGAAGATGCCTTCCACGAAGGCGCAGTCGATCGACCCTTTGTCCATAAGCTCGAGCAGCTCGTCGGTGCTGCGCGACGTCACCGTGACGCGAAACCGCGGGCTGCGCTTGAGATAACGCGCCAGAGCAGGCGCCACGATGTATTCGCCCGCCGTAAGCGTCATGCCCACGTTAAGGCGCACCACCTCGTCCGACGAGACGGCCTCGATGCGCCGCCGCAGCAACGCCTCGTCATGCGCGAACGAAAGGAAGGCCCTCTGCAGCAGCCTCCCCTGCTCGGTGAGGCGCATGGTCTTACCTTCGATCGATACCAGTTTGGCGCCGTAGGCCCGCTCGAGATAGGCCATATGCTGCGAGACCGCCGATTGCGTCAGGCTGAGCTCGCGGGCGGCGTGGGTGTAGTTGAGCGTGCGGCACACGGCCAGAAACGTGGCGACGCGGGTATCGAGCATGGCATCCTCCTGAACGCTTTCCTCGCGGGCGCGCGACAAACGCCGAGCCGCTGCAACGTCCGCACCACAACCATAAGCAAAACTGTTCGTACCATTAGTAATCATAAGTTTACTTCATCGACAGACAGGCGCAAGATAAACCCATCGAATCAACGGCGGCACAAAGAGCCGCCCGATGGATAAGGAGCGATCATGCGCGAGTTTCTGAAGAAGGTACCCATCCCCACGGGCGGTCTCGCCCTCGGCCTCGCCGCGCTGGGCATTCTGCTCAAACCCATGTCGACGGCGGCTTACGTGGCATGCGGCCTATGCTCCCTCGCTTTGACGATCCTGCTTGCCGCGCGTCTGCTCAGCGATTCCGCCGGCATCCGCGAGGACTTCGAGAACCCCATCCTGGCAAGCGTGAGCGCCACCTTCCTCATGACCACCATGCAGCTGAGCACCTACCTCGCCCCGTTCGCCCATGTTCCCGCCTTCGCGATCTGGGCCTGCGCCGTGATCGCCCACTTCGTGCTGATGGCCTGGTTCACCGTGTATCATCTGCGCGCATTCGATCTGACCAAGGTCTATCCCACCTACTTCATCTGCTACGTGGGCATCGTCGTGGCATCGGTGAGCTCGCCGGTCTACGGACTCGAGCGTCTGGGTTCTGCGATCTTCTGGTTCGGCTTCATCGCCTACGCCGTACTGCTCGTGATGGTGACCATCCGCTACGCCAAGCATCCCGTCGAAGAAGGCGCCCGTCCGCTGTTCTGCATCTACACCGCGCCCATGAGCCTTTCGTTGGCGGGCTACCTTGCCACCGAGCCCATCCCGAACCCCGTGTTCGCCTGCGTGCTCGCCGTGCTCGCCCAGCTGCTGCTGGTCGCCGTGCTCATCCGCCTGCCGCACTTCCTGCGCCTGAAGTTCTATCCCAGCTATGCGGCCATGACCTTCCCCTTCGTGATCACCGCCACCGCGCTCGACCGCACGCTCACCATGCTGGCGAACGCCGGAATCGTCTACCCCGCCGTCCTCCATGTGCTGGTAGGCATCGAAACCGTCCTCGCCTGCGCCATGGTCGGCTACGTGTTCGTGCGATTCCTCATGGAATTCGCCCGGATCGGCCGTAGCCTGATCGCCGAGCGTTCTTGCCGCCGCGAGCTGGCCGCCGAATAAAACCACTCTCCAGCCTCTTCATCCGCCCCGAAACGGCTCCCTCTTCCGAAACGGCTCGACGTCTTACCGCGTCGGGCCGTTTTGCATGCGCAGAAGGCTCCGCGAGAAGGGACGCGTCACGACGACGCCGAATCCTGCAACGCCTCCACGAACAAGCGCGCCGTTTCGTCCTTGACGAATTCGTCTCTGTACAAAACGTAGAAGTCGGTCGCGAGTTTCAAATCGGAAAGCTCGAACACCCGGCACTCGCGGCGGCGATCGATGCCGAATCTAGGAATGAGAGTCGTCGGAACGACGCCCAGCTCGTCGTCGAATCCGTGAGAGAAATACTCGAAGTGATCACCGAACGGTAGCGGACGCAGCGACACCTTGGCTCCTCGGTCAAGCAGATGATCGACCACGCCGTCGCGCATGTATCCATCGTATATGTCGGGCGGAAGCAGGATGCACGATCCGTCGA
This sequence comes from uncultured Slackia sp., assembly GCA_900555495.1. Lineage (GTDB taxonomy): Bacteria > Actinomycetota > Coriobacteriia > Coriobacteriales > Eggerthellaceae > Slackia. The sequence continues at coordinate 2,702 of USLD01000093.1, forward strand.
GGTCTTTCGCACAAATATCGGGCTTGCCGAACAGAGGATTACCCTCCGTCATCAGCAACATGATGGGCTCCGTCTGAAGCTCGAAGCCCGAAACGCCTGAAGGCATAACCGCTTCGATCCCCCTGCCTTCCCAATTCTTGCATCCCGTGACTACGATATCGTTGCTCCCGTCAAGAAGCGCTTCGACCGTGCTCGCCGCGCCAGGCGTCGCAACGACATCGACAACCTTCCTCGGATCCATCTCTTCCAATACGCGCTTCGCCCGATGGACGGAGCTTTCGAGCCACGGCAGATTCGTCGCTGCTATGCGAACCGAGAGAAAATTACCCTGAAGCGAACGATACTCGGCAATAACATCAGAAATGTTTTCGACGAGAGCCATGGCCGTTGCGACGAACCTGCGTCCTATCGGCGTCAACGCCAGGCGCCCTTCGTTCTTTGCGAAAAGAACGCATCCCAGCTCCGTTTCAAGCTCGGCCATATGCTCGACAAGCGTCGGCCTCGATACATGCGACTCCTGGGCTGCAGCCGTATAGTTGAGAGTCCTGGACAAAACCAGGAACTCTTCCAAATGACGCATATCCATAATGCTCCCCTCCCCTTTGAGCAGCACCGATGCACCCCGCAGCGCACCACGTGGAGACGCAATCGGCACCCGTCCAGGATACCCGGCTGAACGGCGACGACGCAAGCGGTAGGATTTCCTTCGCCTGGCCAAATTATCCTCCGACAAGAAAAAATACCCTACGGCACGCCACGCGCCCACGACAGTACGATGGTGGCAAGGTTCGCAACCCAAGCGAAACAAGGTCAATGACGTCGCATGCGCGCAAACGCAGCGGCTCCATTGGCGAGTCACGAGGGAAAGGGGAGGTCATGAAGCTCGACCGAAGGGATTTCCTTAAAAGCGCGGCACTCGTAGGAGGCGTCGGAGCAGCCATCGGTATGGTAGGCTGCTCGCCGCAAGGACAAGGCCGGGAAGACAAGGCTCCGGCAGCCGACCCCGCGCGCGAAGCGTTCGAAGCCGCCGCTCAGCCTATCGCCCCGGCAGACGTGCCGGCGACGTGGGACGAAGAACGAGAAATCATCGTGGTCGGCTCGGGCGCTGGCGGAATGAACGCATCCATCAGGCTCGCCCAGGCGGGATACGACGTGCTTATGGTCGAACGCAATCCTGAAACAGGCGGCAACTCGAAGCACTCGTCCGTCTTTTCCAATTTCGGCGGGCACAAACAAGCCGAAGAGGCTCAATGGGCGTATCCAAGCTACCCCTACGACGTAAACGGCATCGTCGAATTCGTCATGAGCTGTCAGCAGATGACCGGAGACCCCGACCTTTTGCGCGCCATGGCCGAAGAAGGCCCGAAGTGTATCGATTGGATGAACGAGAAGGCGGGAGCCAAATGGGTCCCGATGAATCCTTCCCCTGCTGGATGCGGATTGCTCGAATGGGAAGGCATGTCCACTCCGACGAACGGCATCAACGTCAACCTCATCCCGTTCCAGGAGCTCGAGCAGACCGCACGCGACGCAGGCGTCGACGTGCGCGTCAACTGCCCCGTCACGACGCTGGTCTACGACGGCGAAGCGGTCGTCGGCGTGAAGGTCTCCGAAAACGAGGAGGAGCGCTTCATCAAGGCATCGCGCGGCGTCGTGCTGACCGCTGGCGGCATGGAAGTCAACCGCGCCATGATGGCGAAATACTCCGCGACAGTGCTCCAAGGAATCGCATGCATCGCCACGCCGCCGAACGGAACGGGCGAATGCATCCGCATGGGCCAGGGCGTCGGAGCCGACCTTTCGGGCTACGACTCGACAGGCGCGTTCGACGGAGGCGTATGGTGGCGTGAATACGATGAATACGACACCGAGATGGACTGCCATATTAACAAGGATGGTAACCAGGCCCTCCGTCAGCCTTGGCTCCGCATCAACCGCGACGGCCAGCGCGTGCCGTACATCTCGACCTCGGGACGCAGCTACCCCTACGTGAACGACGCCGCGCCCTCCTCTGAGGGATTGTGCGAAACGGCAGCAATCGAAATGAGCCAGCCCGGAGGCCTGACATTCTGCTGCTTCGACTCGAAATTCGATGACCTCGTCACCGAAAACTTCTTCGGCCAGGTTATCTGCCGCAAGGCGAAAATAGTCGCATCCGACGACCCCTACATCGATCGCGTGCCCGAATGGTTGCGCGACTGGCACACTGGCTTCCAGCAGATGATCGACGGCGGCGCCATCAAGAAATGCGACACGATCGACGAGCTCGAAGAGCAGCTGGGGCTCGGCAAAGGCGTACTCGCGTCCAACATCGAAAAATGGAATGAGGCATGCGCCGCGGGCGAAGACTACGCAAGCTCCTATAAATACCCTGCCGAATGGCTCATCCCGATCGACACGCCCCCGTATTACGGCGCCAAACTGGGAGGCCATGTGTTCGGATCGAAGACGGGCCTTCGCGTAACGCCTCAGATGCAAGTCGTCAGCACCGACGGCAAACCCATCAAGGGACTCTACGCCGGATGGCACACCGCAGGTGGCTCGTCGGGAGACGGCAACCCCGCAGGCAAGCCCCTGACCGGCATGTACGCCGACCTTGGACTCGCGTTCGTCGGCGGCTATATGGCAGCCGGCGGCATCATGGCGCAAGACGGACTGCAGGAATAGCGCGCCCCTCCAGGGAGCTTCGAAAGAAGCTCCCTTTTCTTTTCAGTCCCGCAAATTCACTTGCCCCCCCGCCGCGACCGAAGGGGGTTTCTTGGAAAAAAGGAGCATGTCAGGTCATTTTTTCGAGGGTCTGCCACTCGAATGAACGAATACGCTGTCATTCGACGGGGTGAATGCAACGATATACCACACACATCATTCAACTGGGTATTAACTTGGACCTGCTAGCAAGGAATCGACGCGGCGGCGTGCCAAACCTCGCATTTTTCGACCTCGAAGGCCTCTTTTTTCCAAAGTA
>USLD01000094.1 GCA_900555495.1 uncultured Slackia sp.
CGCCGCGCCAAGGCGAAAGTGCTCGAAGCGTTTTCTTCAAATGGGGACGGAGCCGACGATGCCGAGCGGAAAGCGCCCTTGTCCGCACGTAGAAAGCAGGCAGTCGAGAAGCTTTCCATCGAGCGGCATGTTCCTGAGATGGTCGATGCGGTCGCTTTGGGCATGCGGGCGGGATTGTCGTTCGAAAGCGCGTTCTCGCTGTATTGCTCGCGTTTCGACGACGAGCTGGCTCTTGCGTGCCGGCGCGCGTGTCGGTCGTGGGAAAGCGGGATGGCGACGCGCGACGAGGCTTTGCGGCGCCTTGCGGACGATTTGGACGTGCCGTCGCTGACGACGTTCGTGAACAACACGATGCGTTGTCTGCGCTACGGAAATCCCATGTCGCGCATGCTCGAGGTGATGGCGAGCGAGGCGCGTGGGTGCTATCGGGCGAAGATGGAGGAGCTGGTGGCGAAAGCGCCGGTGAAAATGCTTCTTCCCACGGCGGGGCTTATTTTGCCGGCGATGTTGATCGTGGTCATGGGGCCGATCCTGCTCGAGTTTCTGTAGGACGGTTCTGTATTGGAAGAGAAAGGGGTTTGCCATGGTTTGGAAGCATGACAGGGAGATGTTCGGTTCGTCCGGATGCGTTGCGCAGGTGAAGGGGACTGAACCGTTGGGCCTGTTGCGCCGTGTGCAGGACGCGGGCGAACGCATCGGTTGCGCGGCCCGCTCGTCGATGGCAAGCATGCATGCGAAGGCGGCTTGCCGAAGCGGGCAGGGCACGACGGAGTACGCAATCCTTGTCGGCGTGCTCGTGGTAATCGCGATCGTGGCGATTACGCTGTTCCGTCCCAAAATCGAGGAGTTGTGGAATGCGATTGCGGACGGAATCAACGGACTGTAAGGCCGGCACGCGCCACCTTTCAGGCCATGGTCAGGGAACGGTCGAATATGCACTGGTCACCGCAGCGTTTATCGCCATCGCCCTCGGTCTCGGCGTCCTCTGGCGGTTTCTTGCGGAGGGCGGTTTCGCCTCCGACGTGACGGATTCGCTGACGCATCGGCTTTTGAAAGGGGTGGCTGATCTTGTTCTGTTCTGACGAGGGTGCAGCGTGCGGTCTTGCGCGGCGTGCGCTCCTGCCGCCCATCGCGCGGCGAGCGGCCCGGTCGGGCCAGGCGAGCGTCGAAGCCGCTTTCCTGGCCCCCGTTCTGCTTCTGGGGTTTCTCCTGCTCCTGCAGCCGGGAATCGTGCTGTATGACCGGGCGGTTATGGAATCGGCCGCTTCGGAGGGGTGCCGTTTGCTCGAAACGCGCTCGTCGCAAAGCGACGCCGAGGTGAGGGCGTATATCGAACGGCGCCTCGAGGCCGTTCCGGGTGTCGAGGCGTTTCATGCGGGGGAGTGGCTGATCGAGTTCTCGGGATCGCAGGCCGACGATGCGACGAAGGTTTCGATCGAGCATTCGCTGAAGCCGCTTCCCCTGGTCGGCGCCGCTATGGGGTTTGCGGGAATGCTCGACGGGCGGGGTTTGTATCGGCAGGGGGTGTCGTGTGTCGCCGCGGTGAGGGACGAATGGTTGACGGGTTCGGAGCGCGGTTGCGATCCCGAGGCGTGGATAGAACGGTGGGATGAAAAGGTGTGATCGCGGAAGGGGGCGTCATGAACGTCTGTGCGGATGAAAGGAAGCGCCGTTGCGCGACGGATCGGTTCATGGGCCGCGACGGGTTCACGACGTTCGGCACGGCAGTCGCGCTCCTGACGGCCTGCGCCCTTGCATTCGCCTGTGTCTGGACGGTTCGCAACCAGTCGCGCGCGACGGGCGTGCAGGCGACGGCCGATGCCGCCGCGCTCGCGGCTCAAAACGAGGTGGCCGAATTCGTCATAGCGGTCCGCGTGGCCGATTCGGCGCTTTTGAGCATGTCGCTGACCGGGCTCGCCCTTGTCGGCGTAGGAACGGCGTGCTGCTGCGTGCCGTCGGGGCAGGCGGCTGGAAAGGCGTTGATGGAAACGGGGAAGAAGCTCCTCGACAAACGCGACGAGATGGCGCGCACGGCGAAGGAGCTGCTTTCTTCCGCGCAGGACGCGTTGCCTGCGGCGGCCCAGGTGCAGGCTCAGGCCGTCATGCAGGAAAACGCCGCCGCGCTCGGGGGAAAAGCGGTCGGTGCCATCGAACTGGTGCCGCGCGAGGGGGAGCCTTTGGAGTTGGGCGATTCGTCTGCCGGAGCGGCAGCCGACGAAGCTTTGGACGCGAGCGACGATATCGCCGATGCGGCGCAGGAGGCCGAGCGGGCGCGAGGCGAAGCCCAAGAAGCGCTCGAAAGGGGCTTCGCGCACGATTGCGGCAACGCGCCCGGGTACTGCATGTACGAGCGGGCCGATACGGTCGCCGGGCTGCCGTCGTCGAAAAATCCCCTGTATCACAGCGTGAACTCGTGGTCGTTCAAGGCGGCGCTCGACCGTGCGCAAGCGTATTACCCGCATCGGGCCGCTACGGAGGCACCTTCGGGCGAAGGCGTCGAAGAGCAGGCGCGCAGCGCGCTTCGCAAGAAGTTCTACGGGTTCGCGGCTGAAAAGTTGAAGGAGGGAAGGGCGGTCGATGACGGGGAGTCGGTTCCGGATATCAGTTTCCCGCTCTTGCCGAAAAACACCGCGGAGATGAAGGAGACCGAGCTTTATACCGATGTCGTCTATCCCGTTGCGGGCGGATGCCTGCATGCGTGGGACGGATGTCCTGGAGCCGCGTCGGGCGTCGAGGCGCGCGGGTCTCTCGCCCAGCAGGATGCCGGGGCGTACGAGGTCTGTCCGACATGCGGGTTCGATGCCGTTTCTCTTGGGAAGGTGGCCGCCGCGTCGTCGTCGATCGAAAACGGCTTCGAGTACCACTACCGAAAGGTGGCCGAGGCGGCGCGCGATTACGTCGCGGCGCTGGAGCGCGCCATTCCTGCCGAATCGGCGGCGAAAGACGCGGTGGACGGGGTGTTCGACCGAATAGGCGAAGCGCTCGGCGAATTGGGCGATTGCAGAATCGAAGCCTATCCTCCGGGCCGATACGGGGCTTTGGCCGCCTTGTCGTTCGGCGTCGACGGAGGCTTTGCGACGCCTTTCGTGCCTGCGGCTTCCGACGAGGGATCGTTCGCGGCGATCTCTGCCAGCGTACTGGGCGAAGACGCCGAAGAGGACGTGCTGTCTTCTTTGCTCGACGGCGTGGCCGATCGGATAGGGCCGCCGCTTTCCGACGCCGGCCCCGCGGTGTTGTCGTTGTGGGCGTCGATGGTGAAAGCGTATTCGACGGGAACGGAGGGGTTGTGCTCGGGAGTAGAGGAGCTTCTGGATTCGCTGCCGCTCATCGGCTCGACGGGTTTGGGCTCGTGGGCGGCGGAGGCGCTGATGGGCGTGTTGGAGGCGGCGGGCATCGAGCCTGCGAACACCGAGGCCGCCAAGCCTTTCGTGGTGAACACCGAGCACGTCGCGTCTTTGGGCGACGGCCCTGTCGCGACGGCGATCGCGGCGATCAAAGGCGGGCCGTGAGACATTGCGGCCCCGATGCGCGCGGGCAGATGGCGGTGGAGTTCGCCGTGGCGATGCCCGTTATCGCGGCGGTTGCGTTCATCCTGGTCAACGGCCTTATTTTTGCAGGAGATTGCGCCGCGTTCGATATCGCGGCGCGCGATGCGATTCGCATGCAGGCCGATGACGGATGGGAACCGCAGGCGGCCTCGGAGGTTCGCGTCCGCATCGAGGACCGCTTGGGCATGGAGCACGAATCGGTCGAAGTGACGTGCGAAAAGACGGGATCGGGGCATGTCCGCTACACGGCGGCCGCGAATTTCTCGCCGCCGTTTCTCGAAGGCGTGAACGTGTTCGGAATCGAAGCGTTCGCGTTGAGGCACGAGGTGGAATTCACGGTGAGTCCGTATAGGAAAGGGGTGGTGATATGACGGGGTTCGTCGTGTTGACAAGGCTCGGGGAGCGGCTGCGAGGGCTGAAGGGGTCGGCATCGCGGCCGTGCGAAACCTATGCGGTGCTCGTCCCGTGCCGCGATATCCACACGTTCGGGATGAAGTGCCCCATCGACGTCGCGTTCGTCGACGCGCGCGGCATGGTCGTCGCGGCATCGAGAAACGTTGCGCCCGCCCGCAGACTTCGTTGCGCGCGTGCGCGCATGACGCTTGAACGTCGCTCGTGCGAGGGTCCCTGGTTCGAGCCGGGAGACTTCGTTTTTGCCGAGCCGCCGCGATGACGGCGGCGCGCTTCGCCGCTTCGGGGCGCCGCCGCGGTATTCGCGCGAATTCGATTCTATCCAGAGAAAGGAATGTCCGATGAAAACATGTCCCGTGTGCGGCGCACGCTGCTTCGACGATATGGCCGTATGCTACGGATGCCTGCACGACTTCTCCCGTCCTGCCTTGGCGGAAAATGACGATGCGGCCGACGCGCTTCAGGGCGTATCTCGCTTCGGGGAGGCGCTTGAGGACGATTGCGATATCGACGACGCGGACGAAGGCCGTCTCGAGCCGGTGCCTGCGGCGGCCGCGGGAGATGCGCCGTCGCCGTGCGTTTCATGCTCATGCGGCGAGGGCGGTCAGACGGCCTTCATGCCCGTTCCCATGGTCACCGTGGTCGCCCGAGGGAACGCCCCGACGCCGGCGTCTGCGGCTTTGGGAGAGCCGGCCGTGTTCGAGATACGCATTCCTCACGGATCGAGCGTCGTCCTGCGAGCGCAGCAGTAAGGCGTTTCCATCCCGCCTTGTTTCCTGAAAAAGTTTCCCACAGGTTCCTTTTTCACCGAAAACCCGGTATTGTTCTTCATTAGTTATCCAAGGTTTACTTCAAGGACGGCATGATATGGCGATGGTTGCTTCGTTGCGTTCAAAGGGATTGTTCGGTGCGGGTAGGGCGATCGGGACGTCGCGCGCGAAAGAACGCACGATGCCGTCGGCGCCTGTTTGCAACGCCGCTGACGAGGCCGACTGTATTCGCTGTTCGGATATGCGCCCGTCTTGCCCTTCGATGCCGCTTGCGTTCGCAGGCGCGGGCGTCGAAGCGGCGGTTTTGTCGGTGCGCGGCTCGAAAGAATCTTGTCATCACCTCGAGAATCTCGGTTTCGTCGAAGGCGCTCGCATAAAGGTGGTATATGAGGCGGCGGGAAACCTCATCGTCGAGGTCAAGGGGTCTCAAGTGGCGCTTGACCGCCAAGCGGCCATGAAGGTTTCGGTGGGCGTCTGATATTCGGACGATGTTTCGACGATGTCGGCTACGCGGACGCGCGGCTTGCGTCGTTGTCGCGCTTTTCCGCAGGCCGCACGGCTTGCGTCGTCGATCAGGGAATACGGCGCCGCGAGGCGGCGTCTTTCGAATAAGAGAAGGGAACGTTTCATGCATCAGGAGCAGGCGATGACGCTGCGCGACGTGGCAATCGGTTCGAGCGCTCGCGTGGTCAGGCTGACCGGAGAGGGCGCCCTTAAGCGCCATATCATGGATATGGGCATCACCAAGGGGGTCGATGTCTTCGTGAGGAAGGTCGCGCCTCTGGGCGACCCCATCGAAGTCACCGTGCGCGGCTACGAGCTTTCGCTTCGTAAGAGCGAGGCCGAAAGCGTGCTGGTCGAGAACGCTTCGTAAGAGAGCGCCGCAAAAGGCGGCCGGGCCGCATGGGCGGCTCTTTTTTCGTC
>USLD01000095.1 GCA_900555495.1 uncultured Slackia sp.
TCGTCTTTTCCACGTGCTTCCGCGGATTCTGGTCCACCATCCCGGTGCTCATCGGCGTCACGGCCGGATACATCGCCTCCTGCTTCGTCGGCCTGGTCGATTTCCAGCCCGTGATCGATGCCGCCTGGATCGGCCTTCCCACCCTCACGGCTCCGACATTCGACCTGGGCGCCATCATCTTGATCGCCCCCGTCGCGATCGTCATCATCATCGAACATATCGGGCATCTTCTGGTAGTGGGCGAAGTGGTCGGGAAGAACTACAACGACATGCTTCCCCGCTCGCTTCTCGGCGACGGCCTGTCCACGATGCTTTCGGGCTTCCTGGGCGGCACCCCCACCACCACGTACGCCGAAAACATCGGCGTCATGAGCGCCACGCGCGTCTATTCCACGCAGATCTTCTGGTATGCGGGCGGCATCGCCTTGCTCGTAGGCGGCTTCTGCCCCAAGATCGAAGCGCTCATCAATTCCATCCCCACTTCGGTCATGGGCGGCGTGAGCCTTTTGCTGTTCGGCCTGATCGCTTCGAACGGCCTGCGCATGCTGGTAAGCAACCGCGTCGATTTCAGCAAGGCACGCAATCTCATGATCGTCTCGGCCGTGCTGGTGGTGGGCGTCGGCATGGAAACCGCCGGCATCAAAATCCCCGTAGGCGTATACGAGCTGCCCGGCATGGCGACGAGCGCCATTATCGGCGTGGTATTGAACCTCTGTCTTCCTAAAGAGACCGTCGCCGACGACACCTACCCCGCCGGCTCCGCAGGCGGCGACGTATAGACGATAAGCGTCGCAGCCGAAACGAAGAGCGCTCTCGCCCCGACGTTCGAGAAACGGAAGGGCGGGGCGCTTTTTTCGCGCCATATAGAAGCCGCTATGCTGGAGCGAAGAAAACCCGAAGCGCGAAGACGGCAAGCGGCAATCCCGTCGCGAACAGGACGACCGCAACGACGGCGACCCATGCGAAGGATTCCCCTCCTGCATCGCGTTTTCTGCGCAAGCACGCGAAAGCGACGCCGAGCACGACGGCCGCGACCACGCAGCCCGCTCCGAAAAGCCCCGCCAAAGCGACCGCAAGCCCGAAAACCAGCATGCCGAGCATCACGAACGTGAAGCATCCCCCCATGCCGCCGCCTTTCTTCGCGCCGATTTCGCACGCCCTTGACGCAAGCGTTTCATTACGGACCCAGAATAACCCACGAAAAGTTATCGGAACGCAGGCCGGGCGCGACAGCGCCATTCGGTCCGGATGAAAGGGGCGACGATGAAACCTTCTCTGGCAGGCGTCGGATTCATCTTCGACTGCGACGGAACGCTGCTCGACACCATGGACGCATGGCTCTCCATGGAAGATACGTTCGCCGCGCGCGTCGGCGGACGCATCGACTCCGCCATGCGCGAGAAGCTGTGCACCATGACCATGCCCGAAGAGGCGGCCTTTCTCCACGAGACGTTCGGCGTGGGCGATTCCCCCGCCGCACTCGAGGCCGAAATCGACGAGTACTTCATGAGCTACTACAGCGAACGCGCGGAAGCGACGCCTGGCGCGGAAGCGCTGATCGAAGAGGTGCGGCGCCGGGGCATCCCGTGTGCGATCGCGTCCTCGAGCCCGCACGCCTATCTGGAAGCGGGCCTGGGCCGCACAGGCCTTCTGGGCGCGTTCGCCTCGGTCTTTTCAACCGAAGACGTGAAAGCATCCAAGCGCGAACGCAGGATTTACGACGCCGCAGCCAAGTCGATGAAGGCAGTTCCTGAATTGACCTGGTGCTTCGACGATGCGATCTATGCGCTGCGCGCCATGAAGAAAGCAGGTTTCAAAACGGTGGGGGTCTATGACCGCGACACCTCGGGCACCGTCGAGCAGCTGCGCGATACGGCCGATACGACGGTCCTCACGCTCGAAGACGTCGATATCGACGAACTTCTCGCGTTGCAGGCCGCGCATCTCGCGGCATCGGCATAAGGTCGGCGCCGCCGCGCCGACGCAAGCGAAGGAGGGCCGCCCGAGCACCGTCGATCGGCCCTCCTTTCGATTCGCAGCCCATGTCTGCAAGATGCGGAGCATCCCGTTATCCTGCGCAATACTCCCTCAACGCATCGCGCAGGAATCGAGCGCCGCCATCGACGCGTGCATCGTAATATGCGCGGAAACGCTCATCGGCGACATAGCCTTCCGCCAATGCCGCATGGGCTTCGCGCGTGTACATGCCGTCGGGCCAATACATTTTGAGCCACGCCTCGTGCATGGCGCAAAGTTCGCGCGCGTCGCGCCCGCACACATCCTGCGTGCGCACGGCGACGGCGAGCTTGTCCAAGATGGCCGCCGCCAGGCTTTCGGCCGATTCCCACTGCCCCTCGTCCATCGCAAGAACCTTGTCGTTCGAGGCGTCGACCGCCGCATCGCCGTATGCCGCACGAACCTCGCTTCCGTACAATCGCTCGTTCTCTTCTACCGCAAGGCGTTTCATGCCTTCGAATCGTTCCGTATCGCTCATAGTCTCTCCTCGCTCCAAGCTTGCGATAGCCCGTTCGACCGATCGCATCATGGCTTCGGTCTGCTCGATGCGTCGCGCAAGCCTTTCCAAATGCTCATGCAGCGCGGCCCGCGCGTCGAAAGCGGGGTCGTCGAGCAAGGCCTTGATGTCCGCAAGAGCCACGCCCGCATCGCGATACAGCAGAATCTGCTGCAAACGCGCCGCATCCTGCGCGTCGTAGGCGCGATAGCCGTTCGGCAGCCTCCGCGGGGAAAGCAGCCCCATCTCTTCGTAATAATGAAGCGTGCGCACGCTGACGCCCGAAAGCGCCGCGAACTCTTTGACGGCATAGCCCATCGCTTCCTCCTTGCCGTTTCGCTGCATTCTTGATTTCGGTCCGGACCGATGCCGGCGCACGCGCGGCCCGTAGAACAGGGCGCATCCGCGCCGACGCTTCGCAGTCTAGGCCATCACGCGACGTGAGGGTCAAGAGCGGGAACGGAAAAATCCAGCGGGCGGAATCGCGACCGAAGGCTGCCTGAAATACGCAAACCGGCCGGCGAGCGCGGCAGTGTCCGCGTCGAATGGTTATGATGAAACCCATATGGCACGCCGCCGAAAGGAGAATGCATATGGATCCGATGAATCCTTTGAACGAAAACCTCGAAACCATGTTCGCCACGCGTTTTACCTGCAAGCGCTACGACCCTTCTCGAGACGTCACGGACGAAGACATGCACACCATTTGCGAAGCTGCGCGCCTGTCGCCCAGCTCGTTCGGACTCGAACCCTGGAAGTTCTTGGTGGTCAAGAAATCCTCTCCGTTGACGGCCGACCTGCTTGAACGGGCCTGGGGCATGAAACGCAACGCCTCCTATACCGTGATCATCCTCGCCCGCAAGCACATGGAACCCGATAGCGACCATGTGAAGCACATGATGGCCGATATCCAAAACGCCACGCCGGAGAACATGGCCCAGCGACGGGATATGTTCGCCGCATTCCAGAAGAACGACCTCGGCGTAGCCGACGACCCGCGCCTGATGTTCGAATGGTCCTGCCGTCAATGCTACATCGCGCTGGCCAATATGTTGACCACCTGCGCGCTCCTGCGGGTCGACGCCACTCCCGTCGAAGGCCTGAAATACGAAGAAATGAACGCCTTCCTCGCCGAGAAGAGGCTTATGGACCCCGACGAATTCGGCGTCGCCGTCATGATGCAGGTCGGCTACCGCGACCCCTCGCACATCATGAACCCCAAGACGCGCCAAGCCCCTGCCGACGTATTCACCTTCTTGGAATAGGACCGCATCGACGATACGAAGGAGCATCATGCCCGAGCACGTCATCCATACGATCGAACCGGTCTTCGACCGAAATAGCCGCGTCCTCGTGCTCGGCAGCATCCCTTCGCCCAAAAGCCGCGAAGAAGGGTTTTTCTACGGACATCCGCGCAACCGGTTTTGGCGGGTGCTCGCGGCGATATTCGATGAACCCGTTCCCGCCACGCCCGAAGACAAGCGCGATCTGCTGCTGCGCCGGCATATCGCGCTGTGGGACGTGGTCGCCTCGTGCGATATCGAGGGGGCAAGCGACGCGAGCATCCGCAACGCCGAGCCGAACGACCTGGGGCGCATCTTTTCCGTCGCCGATATCGAGGCCGTCTTCGCCACGGGCGCGAAAGCGGGCGACCTATACGCGCGCCTGTGCGAGAAACGTTTCGGCAGACCCTGCACCGTCCTGCCCTCGACGAGCCCCGCGAACGCGAAAGAGAGCATCGAATCGCTGACGAGCGCTTACGCCGATGCGCTGCACGGGCACCTGCGGCCCTTCGAGGCGCCCGTGCTCGATGTGGCACACGTCGCGGAACTCGAACGCCTGATCGAGCGGTCGGGCACCTCGCTCGCTACGCTCATGCGCCGCGCGGGATACGCACTCGCACGCGAAGCGCGCCGCGCGGTCGAAGCGACGGGATGCGGCGCCGATGCGCGCGTCGCGATCCTCTGCGGAAACGGCAACAACGGCGGAGACGGATGGGTGGCGGCGCGCGCGCTCGCCGAAGAGGGGTTCGGCGTCGATGTCGTCTGCGCGAGGCCGCCCGAGCGCCTGGACGCCCGCCCTGCACGCGAGGCCGCCCTGGAGGCGCAGGCCGCGCTCGCACGCCATCCGCATGCGCGCATCATTTCGAACCCCGACCCCTCATCGCTGCGCGCCGTGCTCGCGAACGCCCAAGTAGCAATCGACGCGCTGCTCGGCACCGGCTTCGAGCACGATACGGTGCGCGCGCCTTTTGACGACTGGATATCGGCCGTCTGCGACGCACGCTCCTACGGCCTGCATGTCATAGCCGCCGATGTGCCGAGCGGCATGAACGCCCAGACGGGCAAAGCGGCGCGGCCTTGCGTCAAAGCCGACGCAACCGTGACCATGATCGCCCCCAAGCCCGGTCTCGCCACCCCGTACGCGTTCGCCTTCTGCGGCATCGTGCGCGTCGCTTCGATCGCATACATCGAGCCGTTGCTCGACGGCCAAGGCGCGCATCCCGCCGAGCGAGAAGCCGCTAGAGCCGTCGCGCGCAACGCAGAGAACGCAGCGAAAACGAAGAGGAACGCCGAATTCTTCCGCGCCGAAGCGGAAGATGACGACGGATACGATCCGTATTCCGACCGAAAACCCGATCCCGAGCCGTTTTTCGAGCAGGACCCCTGGAGCTAGACGACCTAGAACGGCTTGCGTCCAGCCTCCGCAAAATGCGCGCGAGCAATATCCAGCGCGCCCTCTCGATCGGGGAAGAAATTCTCGTCGGTCACTTGTCCCTTCGCGAACGTAGTGAACGAAGCCGTCAGGCAAAGCTCTCCCGCTCCGTCCTTGAAAACGACCTCGATTACCTGAATCGTGCGACCGCTGCGGACCACATGGGCATCGACCGTTACACGCTGGCCATTTATATGTATGCCTTTGCAGAAATTGAAATTGCTCTGAAGCGTCACCGGCTTGATTCCACACGAATACGCCGCCATACATGCCGCCATGGTTCTCTCCTGTTTCGGAGAATTATCCGCCACATCAGAAAAACTGACGCCGAATCTCGC
>USLD01000096.1 GCA_900555495.1 uncultured Slackia sp.
ACGTGGGTTTGCGTCGTGTACGGCGAAATAACGAGCTTTTTGGAGATGTTGTCGACCGTGTAGCCGCGTGCGATATACTTCAGGATCTCGCCCTCGCGCTTGGAGAGCGAGAATTCCTCGATGGCCGCGTCGCATACTTCTTCGATTTCGGACGGACCTGCAGGAGCCTGGGTAAGCTGCACGAGCATATTTTCTTTATGCAGCAGCGGCACCAGCATGGCGGCGAGGACGCACAGAAGGAGAAGCGACGTGCCCTGGGTGAAGTTCTCGGCCAGGAACGCATTATGCTCGTATATTACCGCCCATGTATCGCCGGCGAAAAAGCCGAGGCGCACGATAGCGCTCGAAATGGCGAACGCGAAGATGGGGGAGAGGTGTCCTTTGTTGGAAAGGGCGCCGAAGTAGGCGATCAGGAACACCTCGAATACGCCTGCGAGCGTCACGGTGATGACGAACGAAATGTCGAAACGTTCGGGGTTGCCGTTGACGAATACCGCCAAAGCAACGATGCAGGTCACGACGAGCCACGGCAGAAGGCGATACGATGCGATGCTGCGCTTGGTTATTTTCTGAACGATCGAGATGACCAAGCAGACCAGGGCCGCACCGACGATGCCCAGCACGTAGGACAGGCCGTCGGGCAGAAGCGTGCTTTCGGGAATGATTGCGATGTTGAAGTAGCATCCGACGCACGTGAGGAAGATCACGATCGAGATGGCGGCAGTTGCCTTGGACGTCTTGGCTCGCGTCGCCTTGGGCAGAAGCGTGGGAAGCTTGCGGTCTCCGAGCCCCTGATTCTCTTTTATATAAGCAAAGGCGCTTATCACGGGAAAGGACGCGACGAAGACGTCGATCACGTAGTGGGGAAGAAGCGATGCCACGATAGCCGATGGCAGCATGACGCTGCCGAAGATGAACGCGAACTTGCTCAGCGAGAAGTTCGACTTGCGTCGTGCATGGAATTCGCCCCATGCGACCCAGAACACGGCGTTGCAAACGGCGAATACCAGAGGAAAGACGACCAATGCGAGCACGGGGGATTTCAAAGCGAACCCGAGCACGCCGAAGGCGAATGTGGCGACGGCCATGACGCCGGCGATCGCCGGAATGGCCTTCTGGTGGTCGTAGAAACGAATCTTCCTGAACGCCATCGGCGTGACAAGGAAGGCGACGCCCGTGAAAGCAAGGGTCGAAAGCCAAGAAAAGGTGACGTTAGTGTCGGTGATCGGCGTAGACGTGAAGAAGTTGGGCGTGAACCACAGGCAGTAGTACCACGCAAGAATCAGGCTTATGCCTAAGTAATGAAGCCCGACCCTCTCCCGATTTTCCGATGAAAACAGTGCATTCTTCGCACTTGAGTCAATCATTCCGAGCCTTTCTCCCAGTTATGGATACGAACATAGCACATAGATAAAATCAATCGATTTTGCGTTATAGGACCGGTGTTTATATCGGATTTAGGCATTCGGCTTCCTGCGCGAACGAAAAAAGACCGCTTCTGAAGAATAAGGATATTACGAGGTCAATGCATCCCTTGATTTTGAGTATGCATTCCGAAACCGCTCCCATCAAGTTGAGTAAAGAGCTTTTAGCGGCATTTGCGCGATGGCAGGACGGACCCTTCAAGCACAAGATATCCACATCTGATCCGTGTGTCTCCATGGACGCAGCTCTACGGGGACACGAGACGACATTTCCACGAGAGGAGGCGTAGGAAATTCGGCGAAGGGGCCGAAACGACTTGATCGCTTCGTAGCGGTCGCATCCCCCGCGAGTCCTTATAGAGGTCTCTTTCTTACGAGTATCGCGCCTTTCTCTAGTTATATGCGGGCGAGGCGAGGCACCGGGACCTCTCTAAGCATAGAAGGGGATGTTGGGAATTCCGCGGCTTTCTGGCATGCGGATATTTGAGAAAGGGAAATCACATGTCTTTTCTTGCTAAGAGCAAGGGCGAGGTGACGTACAAGGACCTGACCGGTTTTCATAAGTGGTTCTTGATCATCCTCATCTCGATGGGTTCTTCCATCATCTACACTCCGATGTATCTGAAGAACGTTTTCTACGAGCCTCTGATGCAGGGTCTCGGCTGCACCAACGCCGACCTCGGCGCCATGGTGTCCTTCTATGGTATCGCCGCAGTTATCTTCTACTTGCCTTCCGGCGTGCTTGCTGACAAATTCCGCATGCGCACCCTGGCAACGTGGGGCTTCCTCGGCACCGCCATCTTGACCTTCGTCTACGCCACTCTGCCTTCCGTGACCATGTGCTACGTGCTCTTCGGCGGTATGGGTATCACCTCCATCCTGATTTGGTGGGGCACTCGCTTCAAGGTCATCCGTCTTTGCTGCGAAGAGGACGAGTATCCCACCAAGATCGGTATCAGCTACTCGATTTACGGTGCGGTCGGCCTTGTCGTCGGTCTGATCAATGCCGCCATCGTTGCCGCCATCCCCGTGCCTGCACAGGGTATCCAGGCTGTCTTGATCCTCTTGGGCGCCATCATCGCTCTGCTCGGCATCCTGTCCTACATCTTCATGCCTGATTTCAAGGGCGAGATCAACAAGGACGCCAAGGGCTTCAGCGTCGCCGACGCTCTGGAGGCCGTCAAGACCCCCGGTGTTATCTGGGCCTGCCTCGCATACTTCTGCGTGTACACCGTGTATCAGGGCGCTACCTACACCACGCCGTACCTGACCTCCCTCGGCACCGACTCCAACCTCGTCAACGTCGTCGGCCTCATCCGTACCTACGGTATCGGCCTGCTTGCCGGCCCCGTGCTCGGCGTCATCGCCGCTCGCATCAAGAGCACCAAGACCATCATGGGCTGCTTGGTTCTTGCTCTGGTCATCCTGGGCGTGTTCATCATCCTGCCGCAGGATCCCGGCATGGCCATCATCGCCGTCTGCCTGGTCGTCGTGTTCGGCTTCGCCACCTACGGTGCTTTCTCCATCGGCTCTTCGCCGCTGTCCGAGCTGGGCATTCCCATGCGCATTTTCGGCACCGCCGCGGGTCTGCTGTCCGTCATCGGCTTCTGCCCGGACATCTTCATCCACACCTGGTACGGCGGTATGATCGACGCTTCCGGCGACGCGGCCTACAACATGATCTTCGCGATCGAGGCTGTCTTCGCGGTTGCCGGCGTCTTCTTCCTCTTCATGTGCCTGCGCACCGTGAAGAAGCATCTTGCCGCGAAGAACGCCTAGTCAGCGCTTCGCGTAGGTCGGCCGTCATCGTCGGCGGCCGACCCGGTTCCCTTCGCAGGATTCGCGCCGAATCCGATTCGACGAATACGGTGCGGGGCTTTCCGCCCCGCACCCTCATACGACTTTTCCGATGTATGCAAAGGACTTTATGCTCATGGAAAATAAACTTGATGCGATGTCTCTCATGAACGATCAGATGAAGGCCGTTCTTCAGAAATCGGCCGAACTTGCCGGCGACGCGTTCGTCACCGACGTGGGATTCGAAGAAATGCGCGCCAACTATGTGAAGGAGCGTGGTTTCTGGAACGAAGGCGGCCCGGTGATGGCCAAGACCGAGGATGTCGTCTGCGAGGGCCCGAAGGGCGAGTTCATCGCTCGCTTCTACTATCCGGTAGAAGCCGAGAAGCTTCCCGTCATCGAGTTCATCCATGGCGGCGGTTTCGTTGTCGGCAGCCCCGCCACGCACGATCGCGTCTGCCGTATCCTGGCAGACCGTACCGGCGCCGCAGTCGTGAGCGTCGACTACCACCTGTCTCCCGAGTCCAAGTATCCTGCGAACATCCAGGAATGCGCCCTGGTCGCGAAGTATCTGCACGAGCGTGGTGCTGAGCGTGGCATCGACGGCGACGACCTGTCTTTCGCGGGCGACTCCGGCGGAGCGGTCCTGTCCATGGCCACCAATTTGTGGCTGCGCGACGAAGAAGGCGACAACTCCTTCGTCAAATCCCTGCTTCTTTACTACGGCTTCTATGGCCTGACCGACTCTATTTCCCGTCGCCTCTATGGCTGGGATATCGACGGCATGCGCAAGGAAGACCTCGACTACTACAACCAGTGCTGGCTCAACGACCTTGCCGCCGAGTCGAGCGCGCCTTACGTCGATATGCTGTCTAACGACCTCAAGACCGGCATGGCCCCGTGCTATATCGCCGCTGCCGGCCTCGATCCGCTGCGCGACGATAGCGAGTGCCTCTCGCGCGTCCTCACCGAGAACGGCATCGATAATCAGTTCGAGGTGTTCGACGGCGTGCTGCACGCATTCGTCCACTACTCCCGCATGCTCGACGCCGCTACCGAGTGCATCGAGCACAGCGCAGAATTCTGGAAGACCCGCCGCGCTTAGCGCGGTTCAGCGGCCCGTTGCGGCTGCATAGAAACTCTTTTGGTATCAGCGCGCTTCCCTCAGATGGGGCGCTGATGGAAATCCTTATAGCAAACAGGAGGTTATCATGGATTTCAATCTGTCCGACGAGCAGGAGCTTATCGTTGCATCCTACCGTGACTACATGGAGAGCGAGAATTGGGAGACCTACTTCCATGAGTGCGACGAGAAGCATGAGTATCCTCTGCGCTGGACGCAGGGTCTGTGCGAGCTCGGCCTCGACCGCATCATGCTCGACGAGGAGCACGGCGGCCTGGGTCTCGAAGAGCCCCTCACCACTCTGATGGCGATCTATGAGGTCCTGGGCCAGTATGGCGCTCCGACCTACGTTCTCTATCTGCTGACCGGCTACAACACCATCGTCCGCGAGGGCACCGAGGAGCAGATCGAAGCTTGCCTGAAGTACCTGGGTACCGGCGAGCAGGTCGTCAACTCCGCTTGCACCGAGCCTGGCGCCGGTTCCGACGTCTCCGGCCTCCAGACCACCTACAAGCGTGAGAACGGCAAGATCTACCTCAACGGCACCAAGACCTTCATCACCTCTTCCCTGGGTGTCAAGTACCTCATCATCATGTGCCGCGACGCCGACAACCCGGACGTCATCTCCGAGTTCTTCGTCGACATGTCCAAGCCCGGCATCAAGCTGTCCCCGCTGACCAAGCTCGGTCTGCGTATGGACTCCTGCTGCGAGGTCTACCTCGACAACGTCGAGATGGAGGAGAAGGACTTCTTCGGCAAGGAGGGCAACGGCTTCAACCGCGGCGTTGCCGACTTCAACTTCGAGCGCTGGCTCGTCGGCGCCTGCGACTACGGCACCGCCATCTCCGCTTTCGAGGATGCTGCCAAGCATGCCTGGACCCGCATCGCCTTCGGCAAGCCGGTCGCTCGCTTCCAGCTGAACTCCCTGAAGTTCGCCCACATGGCCATCAAGCTCGACTCCATGCGCAACATGCTCTATGAGACGGCTTGGGACGCCGACCACAACCGCGGCGGCGACGTCGACGCCGGTCGTGCTGCCATGTGCAAGTACTACTGCGCCAACTCTTCTTTCGAGGTCGTCGACGACGCTATGCAGGTCATGGGCGGCATCGCCGTTGCTTCCGAGCATCGCATCAA
>USLD01000097.1 GCA_900555495.1 uncultured Slackia sp.
CACGTCATGCACGCAGCGGCTGATGGCCCGCGCGATATCCGTGACGTCAACGGTTTCAAACGTATTCCCGCAGTTTGCGCATCCTCCCACGCATGTGCCGTCATCACGGACGGCCGCTCCCCCGGCCTCACCGAAATACCTGGTCATATACTCGTGCAGACAATCCGTGGTACGGCAATAACCGATCATGGCGTTGAGCAGACGCCGTTTCGACGCACGCACGACCTCCTGCTCTTCAGCGGTCAAACGCTCGTTCTCATAATCCGAATCAAGCAGCCTTCGCCTCGTAGCAATATCAGATTCGTTCCACAGCAACGTGCACCGGCTCGGCTCGCCGTCGCGCCCCGCACGACCGGCCTCCTGATAATACGCCTCGATGCTCTTCGGCATATTATGGTGGATCACATAGCGCACATTCGACTTGTCGATGCCCATGCCGAAGGCGTTGGTGGCCACCATGACGAGAGCATCGTCATCGATGAAACGCTGTTGGCTCTCTTGACGTTCGGAGATACCCATGCCCGCATGGTAACGCGCCACCTCGACGCCTTGCGATGCGAGCCAATCCGCCAAGTCGTCCACTTCCTTGCGTTTGTTGCAGTACACGATGCCGCTTTCACGCGGATGCTCGGCGATGTATCCGGCCACACGGCGGCGCTTCGCCTTCGCGTCGAGACGCTCTACCCCGAACGTCAGATTAGGACGGTCGAACCCCGTGACGATCGTCGCCGGATCGCGCAGCCCGAGCATCTCGGAGATATCGTCGCGTACGCGCTCGGTCGCCGTGGCCGTCAAAGCGACCACCGTCGGCCTTGCCGAGAACGATTCGATGAAATCACGGATCTCGAGATAAGACGGACGGAAATCCTGGCCCCACTGCGAAACGCAATGCGCTTCGTCGATCGCCACCAAAGGCACGTGCACCTGGGCGATGAATTCGCGGAAGGAAGGGTCCGCCAAACGCTCCGGCGCGACATACATGATCTTGTACGTGCCTTCGATCGCGCGACGCATGACGGTGCGCTGCTGGCCGGGCGTCAACGTGGAATTGATATACGAACCCCTCACGCCCGCATCGAGCAACGCATGCACCTGATCGGACATAAGCGAAACGAGCGGCGAAACCACGAGCGCGAGGCCGGGCAAAACAATGCCCGGCACCTGGTAGCACATGGACTTTCCCGCGCCCGTCGGCATGATTCCAAGCGCATCGCGCCCCGCGAGGACGGCATCCACGATGAAGCGCTGCCCTTCGCGGAAATCCTCGTACCCGAAATAACGGGACAAAGCGGCGCGAGCGTCGTCCATCGTCGGACGAGGCGCGTCGGCGCCCCGATTCCTACGAATTCAGGGCGCGCGCCTTGATTTTCGAAAGCGGACATAAACGCCTTATTTCTCGAACAGCTCGGCTGCGCGCTCGAGCTGATCGATGATGTCGATCTTCTGCGGGCACACTTCTTCGCATGCGCCGCACTGGATGCACTTGCTCGCCTCGCCGCCCGTCGCATTCCAGATATAGTTCTCCTTGGCGCGATGCATATCGCCGAACACCGACATGATGTTGAGCGAATCCATGATCGTAGGAATATGAACGCCCTCGGGGCATCCCTTCATGCAATAACGGCAATCGGTGCAAGGAACCGTTTCGATGCCGTCCAGCACGACGCGCACGCGATCGAGCACGGCACGCTCGGATTCGTCGAGCGGGCGGGCCTCCGTGAACGTCTTCACGTTATCGCGCACCTGCTCGATCGTGGACATGCCCGAAAGCACCGCCATGACGCCGGGCAGCGACGCGGCGAAGCGAAGCGCCCACGAGGCCAACGATGCGTGCGGGTCCGCCTCATGCAAAATATCGGCCGCCCGCCTTTGACGGGCTCCATGATCACGACGGGCAGACCGTGAGCGCGGGCCACCTCGTAGCACTTGCGCGATTCGATGATGGTGCTTTCCCAGTCGGCATAGTTGATCTGCAGCTGCACGAAATCGAGCTTGATATCGGCATGCTTGGCCAGAACCTCTTCAAGAGCTTCGGCCTTGTCGTGGATCGAAAAGCCGAGATGGCGGATAAGACCCTGCTCACGCTTTTCGGCGACGTATTCCCACAATCCGTATTCCTCGAAAGGCTCGGTCAACGGGCCGCCCAGATTATGCAGCAAGTAATAGTCGAAGTACTCGATGCCCAGCTTCTCGAGCGATTTGTCGAACATATGGCGAGCATGATTCGCATCGTCCGCCAGCCAGGCGGGCAGCTTCGTGGCAATGGTATACGAATCGCGCGGATAGCGGTCGACCAGAGCCGCTTTCAGCTCGCATTCCGATTTCCCGTTGTGATAGCCGTACGCGGTATCGAAATACGTGAACCCGGCCGCCATGAACTCGTCGACCATCGCGCAGATTTTCTCGTGCTCGAAAACGGTTCGACCATCGCATTCCGTTTCAGGCAGACGCATGAAACCGAAACCCAGCGGTGCGAAATCGTGATCGGTGCGAATATCCGACATGGCTCCCCCTTCATCTGAGCACCGTACGGGCGCTCCTTCGGAAAACTGAGGCCGCGCGCTGGCCGCTTGCGCGCGCTGCACGGCGCATGGCTTATCTTACCGCGCGGAACCGGCCGCAACCTTGCTCGCGGCAGAAAAGCGACTAGGTCCGCGGCCGGCGCGCAAAACCGACCTTCCGAAAATGAAAAGGCGCCCTCGCAACGAGAACGCCTTTCCACGCGATATCCGAGACGATCGAATATCGACTTACACGTTGAACTTGAAGTGCATGACGTCGCCATCCTGCACCACGTATTCCTTGCCTTCCTGGCGCAGCTTACCGGCTTCGCGGCAACCTTTCTCGCCGCCGAGAGCGATGTAGTCTTCGAAGCTGGCGGTCTCGGCCTTGATGAAGCCGCGCTCGAAGTCGGAATGGATGACGCCTGCGGCCTGCGGCGCCTTCGCGCCGACCGGGATGGTCCAGGCGCGGGTTTCGATTTCTCCGCTGGTGAAATAGCTCTGCAGGCCCAGCAGCTTGTACGCCTCGCGGATCAGGCGGGCCAAACCGCTTTCGGACAGGCCCAGCTCCTCCATGAACATCTTAGCGTCTTCGGGGTCGAGCTCGGACAGGTCGGCCTCGGTCTTCGCGCAGATGGGCACGGGAATCTGGCCGTCGATTTCGGGAAGCTCGGCATTGAGCCGGTCCTCGTCGACGTTGGCGATGTAGAGCATGGGCTTGCAGGTAAGCAGGCACAGATCCTTGATAGCCGCCATCTCGTCGTCGCTCAGACCCAGCGTCAGCGCGCGATGGCCCTCGTTGAGGCCGGCGAGGACCTTCTTGGCGGTCTCGAACTTGAACACAGCGGTCTTATCGCGCTTGGACTCCTTCTCAAGACGAGGCAGCGCCTTTTCGAGCGTGGCGATGTCGGCCAAGATCAGCTCGGTCTTGATGGTCTCCACGTCGGACTGAGGGTCGACCTTCTTGGACACATGCTCGACGTTGGGGTCGCTGAAGAAACGCACCACCTCGCAGATGGCATCGGTCTCGCGGATGTTGGCCAAGAACTTGTTGCCGAGGCCCTCGCCCTGGCTCGCACCCGCCACCAAGCCTGCGATGTCGACGAACTCGACCGTAGCCGGAACGATTTTCGTAGGATGGTCCAGCGTAGCGAGCGCTTCGAGGCGATCGTCAGGAACGGGGACCAGGCCGACGTTGGGCTCGATCGTAGCGAACGGATAGTTGGCAGCGAAACCGCTCTTCTTCGTAAGTGCGGTGAACAACGAGGACTTGCCGACGTTCGGCAGGCCCACGATACCGATGGAAAGCGACATGGCGATTCTCCTTGAAGCCGTGAAAGCGACGAATAAACGTACCGTCCATCATACCAAACCATGCAAGCACGCATGAAAAGACCCGAATCCAAGCACCCGGATCCGCCGCCCGCCCGCAAACAAAAAAGAACCCGCGCCCCAGAGAGCGCGGGTCCCAAAAGCCCAAGCGAGCGTGGTCGCGATCCGAATCGCTCGCTTCCTCACACTTCCCTTTTCATAGGCCGTCAAGCGGAGCTCGACGCATAGCGAGCGAAGCGAGCGGTAGGAGAGCGGGCGATATCGGACGCGACCCCGCGAGCGCTACATGGAGAACAACCCCAGCGTCTGCGCCACGTAGGCGACCAGGATGACGACGAGGACGACGGGGGCGATGTATTTCACCATCACGGTCCACACGCCCGCCAGCTTGAACTTGGCAGATTCGCGAACCTCGTCGATGACGACCTTGGGCCCGATGATCCAGCCAACGAAGACGCAGGTCAGCAGCGCGGCGATCGGCATCATGACGGAATTGGACACGAAGTCGAGGAAGTCGAGGATCGAAGAGCCCTCGCCCAGCGGCTGGATGAACGACAGCGAGCTGTAGCCCATGTTGACGACGATGCCCATGATCGTAGTGAACGCGATCACGATGACCAGGGCGCGGCGACGAGAGCACTTGGTGCCGTCGGAAATGATAGAAGTGCACGTCTCGACGAGCGAGATGGAGCTCGTCAAAGCGGCGAACAGAACCAGGATGAAGAATACGAAGCCCAGCACGGAAGCCATGCCGCCCATGTTCTCGAACACCTGAGGCAGGATGATGAACATCAGAGACGGGCCGGAATTCTCGGCTACGGCCTCGCCCGAACCGAGGGCTGCGAAAGTAGCCGGAATGATCATGAGGCCCGCGAGCAGCGAAACGCCGAACGTGGTGCCCGCGATCTGCGTGACGCTCGAGGTGAGCTTGGTAGACTTCTTCAGATAGGAGCCGTAAGTCACCATGATGCCCATGGCCAGCGAAAGCGTGAAGAAGGTCTGGCCGAGCGCTGCGATGATCAGCTCGGGGGAAAGAGCGCTCAAATCAGGCAGCAGATAGAACGCCAGACCGTCCATGGCGCCCGGCAGCGTGAGCGAATAGATCGCGACGCCGGCGGCCATGACGATCAGCAGCGGCATCATGACGAGATTCGCCTTCTCGATGCCTTTGTTGACGCCCAAAGCGACGACCAGGTAGGTCAAAGCCATGAATACCAGCATGAAAGCCATGCTTTCGGAACCGCTGGAAATGAAGTTCGTGAAGAATCCGCCGCCGTCGGCAAGCGCCGCAGGTCCCTCGACCGCATAGCCGACCAGGTACTTGGTGACCCAGCCGCCGATGACGCAGTAATACGGCACGATAATGAACGGAACCGCCGACATGAGCACGCCGATGAACATGTACTTCTTGCCGAACGCCTTGAAAGCGCCGATCGAGCTCTGCCCCGTCTTGCGTCCGAGCGCCGTTTCAAGCAGCAGCAGCGCCAAACCGATGGTGAATACGAACACGAGGTACACGAACAAGAACGTGCCTCCGCCGTATTTCGCCGCCAGATACGGGAAACGCCACATGCTGCCCAGGCCGACTGCGGAAGCGGCGGCAG
>USLD01000098.1 GCA_900555495.1 uncultured Slackia sp.
GCAAGAAGAAGGGAGGCAACCAGTAATGGCACGTTCCATCATCGACCCGATCACCCGCATCGAAGGCCACCTGCGCGCTGAGATGGAAGTCACCGACGGCGTGGTCACCGACGCATGGGTTTCCGGCGGTTGCTTCCGCGGCATGGAGCTCGTCGTGCGTGACCGCACGCCCGAGGACGCGGCGCAGATCGTGCAGCGCATCTGCGGCGTGTGCCCCGTTTCGCATGCTCATGCTTCTGCGATTGCGGCCGAGAAAGCCTATGGCATCAGCATTCCGAACAACGCCCGCATCATCCGCAACCTGATCGAGGGCTCTCAGTTCCTGCACAGCCACATCCTGTGGTTCTACAACCTGGCAGGCCTCGACTACGTGAATCCGCTCAATGCGCTTTCCGCCGACGCGACGGCCGCCTACGACCTTGCTGCCGAGCTTGGCACGCCGTCCGCCGACTTCGTCGGCCTGCAGGACCGCCTGAAGAAGTTCGCCGAGAACGGCCAGCTCTCCATCTTCAGCGGCAACTGGTTCGACACGGGCGAGTATAACCTCACGCCCGAGGCCGACCTCATTCTGACGGCGCACTACCTCGAGGCTCTTCAGATGCAGAGCAAGGCGTCTGAAATCGCCGCGCTGCTCGGCGGCAAGATGCCTCACATCATGACGATCGTCCCCGGCGGCACGGCCTTCGTTCCCACCGAGGAGAAGCTCGACGACCTCAAGGGCCTCGTCGACGAGCTGTACAACTGGGTCGCTTCCACGATGATCCCGGATACGCTCGCCGTGGCCAAGTTCTATCCCGAAGCCGCCACGTTCGGCAAGGGCGTCGGCCGCTACGGCGCGTGGGGCGTCTTCGAGCGTCCGTCCATGGAGATGAACGACCGCTACCTGCCCGCAGGCGTCCTCGACGAGAACTTCTCGCTCTCCGACGTCGACGAGTCCAAGATCACCGAGTATGTCGGTCGCTCCTGGTACGAGGGCGATGCCGACCTGCCTCCGTTCGAGCAGGGCGTCAAGCCTGCCTTCACGGAGTACAACGTCGACGACCGTTACACCTGGAACAAGTGCCCGCTGTACGACGGCAAGCCCCTCGAGACCGGCGGTTTCGCCCGTCTGCTCGTGGCCTACAAGCGCAACGTTCCCTTCGTCGTCGAGCATATCGACTCGCTGCTCGAGGCTCTCGGCGCGAAGAAGGGCGACCTCACTGCGCTGCAGAATACGCTCGGCCGTACCGGCGCTCGTCAGATCGAGACCCTTTACGTCGCCACGCTGATGAAGGAATGGGTCGAAGAGCTGTGCGAGGCCATCAAGGGTGGCGACAGCGCCTACTTCGAGATTCCCGATCACATCACCGGCGAAGGCACCGGCTTCTGGGAAGCTCCGCGCGGCGCGCTCTATCATTCCGAGAAGGTCAAGGACGGCAAGATCGAGGATTACCAGATCATCATCCCGTCCACCTGGAACCTCGCTCCGCATGACCCGCATGGCAACTACGGTCCGCTCGAGCAGGCTCTGATCGGCGTGCCTGTGGCAGACATCGAGAAGCCCATCAACGCGCTGCGTACCGTCCACAGCTTCGACCCCTGCACCGCATGTGCCGTGCACATCGTCGAGCCGAAGACGGGCAAGAAGTTCGAAACCGTTACCAGCCCTTGGGGGGTGAAGTAAGATGGCCCATCTCGCGCATTACCGCGAAGCGCATCCCGCGCCGTTCCGTGTGACCCACTGGGTCAACCTGATCGCGATGATCTTGTTGATCGTTACGGGCTTTTGCATCCACTTCCCGTTCTGGCCTGAGTTCATGGGCATCGCTCGCGGCGTCCATATCTTCTTCGGCTTCGTGATCTTCATCAACTGCCTGCTGCGTATCGTGCTGGCCTTCGTCGTGAAGTCCGCTCCTGCGGGCGGCACGCGCGAACTGGTGCCCGACTACAAGACCTGGCTGCCCCAGGCCGACAACAAGCATCAGCTCGGCGCATGGATCAAGTACTACCTGTTCTTGAAGAAGGACCATCCGCTGTCTGCAAAGCTCGGCGTGCCCCAGAAGCTTTCCTATCTGGCCATTCCGCTGCTGCTGGCGTTCATGTTCTTCACGGGCCTGCTCCTGTGGCCTCCCACGGCCAACCTGCCGGTGTTCGAGGCGGCCATCAACATGATGGGCGGTGCGATGAGCGTTCGCATCATCCATTACTTCATGATGTTCGTCTTCATCTGCTTCACGATGCTGCATGCCTACTTGGCCAACATCGAGGGTCTGGCTCCCTCCAAGCTCATGTTCTTCGGAACCGAGCATGGCGGTCTGACTTACGACCCGGAGAAGCACAACATCTCCGGCGAGGACAAGCTCGATCACTAAATGCGATCGCGCGCCTCATGGTTCTTTGAAAGAATGGCGGCGTAATGCCGCCATTCTTTTTTTATGCCGCGGCGACCTGCGAGGCGCTCCCGGCAAGGAGGGCGTTGCAGTCGCTCGAGCGGTGCTTCTTGGATAAAATATGCAATCCAGGGCCTCGTTTTGAATACGGACTCTGGAAACGCCGCCTCGGATCGCATATTCTTTGATGACGTTCGCGCGCCTAAAAAGACCGTCCGCCGCTTGGAGCGTTTCTGCTGCGTGCCGCGTTCTATACTGAGTGGCGACCGGCGCATCTCTGCTTGCAGCGCCGCGTCCGTTTTTCTCTCTGCCTCGCACATTCAATCGAATCAATACCTCGCGAAGGAACCGCGTCGCTTTCCGGCGCGGACTCGACTGCGCCCTGAACCGTTCTGCGATTTTCCGGTCGAGGCGCGCGGCCGTCCTTCCACGTTTCGGTCAACATGCAAGGTGATTGCCCATGATTTATCTCGACAACGCCGCGACGACGATGAAAAAGCCCGATGAGGTGGTCGACGCCGTGGCACGCGCCTTGTGCTCGTTCGGCGGTCCGGGTCGCGGCGTCCATGAAGCTTCCCTCGCCGCGAGCGAGGCGCTCTACGATGCCCGCATCCGTACGGCGGAGCTCCTTGGCGCGCCTGATGCTTCGCGCGTCGCTTTCGCCGCGAACGCTACGGCCGCGCTCAATACGGCCATCGCGGGAACGCTTCCGCACGAAGGCCGTGCGCTCACTACCGCCGCATCGCACAATTCGGTGCTGCGCCCCCTGTTCAGGGCGCGCGACGAGCGCGGATGCGCCGTCGATGTGGCGCCGATCGACGCCGACGGTTCGCTTCGCTTCGACGAATATGAGCGTTTGCTCGCCCTGAAGCCCGACGTCGTCGCCGTGACCCACGTGTCGAACGTGACGGGCGATGTTTACGACGTAGCTGCGATGGCTCGTTCGGCCCATGACGCCGGCGCGGTCTTCATCTTGGATATCGCGCAAAGCGCGGGCGCCATCCCCGTCGATCAGGCCGCCCTCGGCGCCGACATCATGTGCTTTACCGGCCATAAAAGCCTGCTTGGACCTCAGGGGACAGGGGGCTTGTGCGTCGCTCGCGACATCGAAGTGGCGCCTTTCGCCGAGGGCGGCTCGGGCGTGCATAGTTTCGACGAGCGTCATCCGCGCTTCATGCCCGATGCGCTCGAAGCCGGAACGGCGAACGCCCACGGCTTGGCGGGCCTTGCGGCAGGCATCGCATATCTGCAGCGCAAGGGAATCGACGTCGTTTCGACCGATGTAGCGCGCCTTTCCGCTCGTTTCCTCGAGGGCGTGCAGGCGATCCCCGGGGTGCGGGTCGTCGGCGGCGGTTCCGGGAAACGCTGCGCGATCGTCGCCGTTGACGTCTGCGGCGCCGACGCAGCAGCGGTGGCGATGCGCCTTTCGATGGAGTACGGAATCTGCACGCGCGCAGGCGCCCATTGCGCACCTCTGATGCACAAGGCGCTCGGTACGCAGGATGGCGGCGTCGTGCGTTTCAGCTTCTCCCATTTCAATACCGACGAAGAAATCGATGCGGCCCTTGCGGCGCTCGAAACGATTGCAAGCGAGGAACGATGACGGATATCACCGACCAGACGAACGATTCTGGAGCAGACGAGCCGATTCGCGTCGGCATCGACATCGGATCAACGGCGGCGAAGGCGGCCGTGGTCGAAAGCGGGAAACTCGCGTTTACGACGGCCATTCCGACTGGCTACAACAGCGCCGATGCGGCGATACGGCTCGCGGACGAACTGCGCGCCCGGGGCTACGACGTCGGCGATCCGCGCGTCCGCACGGTCGCCACAGGATATGGACGTGTCTCGGTTCCTTTCGCCGACAAGGCCGTCACCGAAATCACATGTCACGGGCGAGGGGCCGCGTTTTTGTTCGGCGACGACGTGACGGTGGTCGATGTGGGCGGACAGGACACCAAGGCGATTCGCCTGGTGAAGGGAAAGGTATCGAAGTTCGTCATGAATGACAAGTGTTCTGCGGGCACGGGCAAGTTCCTCGAAATCATGGCGAACAGGCTCGGCGTGTCGATGCCCGAGCTGTCGGTGCTGGCGCGCGAGGGCGAGCCGACGCCCATCTCGTCCATGTGTACCGTGTTCGCCGAGTCCGAGGTCATCTCGCTGATCGGCCGCGGCATCCCGCGCGAGGACATCGCCTGCGGCGTCATCGATTCGGTGGTGGCCAAGGTGGTCCCTTTGGTCTCGCAGGTAGGGGGCGATTCCTATGTGCTCACGGGCGGCTTGTGCGATGAGGGCTATGTCGTGCAGCGTCTTGCCGAGGCGTTGGGCGCGCCGGTGCGCACGATGCCCGAGGCCCGCTTTGCCGGGGCTATCGGCGCGGCGCTGAGCGCTTCTTAGAAAAACGGGCGTCTTCGTCCGCCGAGGCGGAGGCGTCGACGGTATGAAATTCGAAGTCACGAAAGGAACGATGGTCATGACCCAGGAAAAGAAGACGCCGCAGGGCGCCCCCGACACTCTGCCCGAGATCTTCGAGGCGTTCGACGACGCCCGCCGTGCAGGCTTCATCGCGGCCATGGAGTTCAAGCAGAACGGCGGGAAACTTGCCGGATGCCTGTGTTCCTACACGCCGCTCGAGCTGCTCGATGCAGCGGGTGTCGCCGCCGTCGGTCTGTGCGGCATGAGCAACGAGACCGTTCCCGATGCCGAGGCCGTCTTGCCCAAGAATCTCTGTCCGCTGATTAAGGGCACGTACGGCTTCGCGCTCACGCAGAAGTGCCCCTACACCTATTTTTCCGACCTGATCATCGGCGAGACCACGTGCGATGGCAAGAAGAAGATGTACGAGCTTCTCAACGATATCAAGCCCACCTACGTTCTGCATCTTCCGCAGAGCCAGAGCCGTTCTTATGCCTCCGACATTTGGCGCGAGGAAGTCGAGCTGCTGAAGCAGGAACTCGAGCGTCGCTTCGATGTTGAAATAACAGACGAGGCATTGCGCGACGCCGT
>USLD01000099.1 GCA_900555495.1 uncultured Slackia sp.
CACATTCGCCAATTACAAAATGGGAACCTACCAGATCTCGGACATTCACCGCGAGAACACGCTGGCCGAGTACCTGGCGTTCCGATGCCTCACGCTCGGCCTGTCGTTCGCGGCCTGCATCGCCTACGCCTTGATCACTTGCCCGCCCCACGCCATCATAACGGTGGCCTTGTTCTTCATCTATAAAGGCGTCGGCCTGCTTATCGACGTCCTGCACGGCACCGACCAGCAGCACCGCCGCATGGACTACATCGGCAAGTCGTTCATGCTGCAAGGCGTCGCGTCGATCGCGGCCTTCGCCGTCGTCTTCTACCCGACGCAGGACCTCAACCTCGCCATCGTCGCCATGACTATGGCCGTCGCCCTGGTCTTTCTGCTCTTCGACATGCGCAAGACCCGGCAATTCGAACCCATCGCCTTGCACCTCACCCGCAAAAAGGCCCTTTTCTTCCTGAAGACCTCGCTTCCCGCCGTCATCGCGGCCGTCGCGGCAAGTGCGATCTTCACGATTCCCAAGCAGTATCTTTCCATGGTCGGCGGCGATGCGGCACTCGGCATCTATTCGTCGGTCGCAGCGCCCGCGCTGATCGTGCAAATGGGCGCGACGTATCTGTACGGACCGCTGCTCGACATCTTCCCCAAACACTTCTTCGACGGGAAGATGAGCGATTTCGTCAAGCTGTTGCTTCGTACCGTGCTGTCCATCATCGCCGTGACCGTCGTGTGTTGGGTCGTGTTGCTGTTCATCGGAGAGCCTGTACTCGTGCTGCTATTCGGCCAAAGCATCGCCGAGCACGTCTATCTGCTCTACCCCGTGCTCATCGCCACGTCGGCGACGGCATTCCTATGGTTTTTCGGCGACCTGCTTATCGCGCTGCGCGATTTCAAGGCCAACTTCATCGGCAACGTGGTGGCGCTTATCGCCGTTATTCCCCTGAGCGTGGCGTGCGTGAATATCTGGGACATGAACGGCGTCAGCTTCGCGGGTATCGGCGCATGCGTCGCCGGCGTCGCGTATCTGACCTTCGCCCTTGTGTCCGCCACCCGCAAACAATCCGCCCGCGAAAAGAAGCAGGAGGCACCCCGTGAGCAATAACCCCGTTCGCATCCTGCATGTCATCGGCGCGATGAATCGTGCAGGCGCCGAAAGCATGCTCATGAACCTCTACCGAGCCTGCGACGTCGACCGTATCCAATTCGACTTCCTCGTCAACGACGAAGGCGATTACGACGACGAGATCATCGCACGCGGAGGACGCATCTATCGTATTCCACGCTATACGATCGCGAACCGCCATGCATACCGCAAGGCGTGCGTCGAGTTCTTCGATGATCACGACGAGTTTCCGATCGTGCACGGCCATATCGGCCTGCCCGCCGCCATCTATCTCAAAGAGGCGCGCAAAAGGGGCATATACGCGGTCGCGCATTCCCACGCACAGAACTATCCGCTCTCGCTCGCCGAGGCGGTCTTTCGCATCGAATCGCGCCCGGTGCGGCGCAATGCCGATTACTTCATGGCATGCTCCCGCCAGGCGGGCATCGACCGCTTCGGAAAAGACGTCGTGGAAGACGAGGCGCGTTTCCATGTGCTCAACAACGGCATCGACCTGGCCGCCTATCGCTTCGACGAAGAAGCGCGCCGCGCATTGCGCCATGATATGGGCATCGACGAATCGGTTCCCGTATTCGGCCACGTCGGCCGATTCGACCCCGTGAAGAACCACCGTTTCCTACTCGAAACCTTCGCCTGCATCCTGCGTCGCGAACCGGCCGCGAAGCTCGTCTTGGCGGGCAAGCCCGACGACGGGGCCGTGCGCGCCTATGCGCGCGAGCTCGGAATCGAAGACGA
Organism: uncultured Slackia sp.; assembly: GCA_900555495.1. Taxonomy (GTDB): domain Bacteria; phylum Actinomycetota; class Coriobacteriia; order Coriobacteriales; family Eggerthellaceae; genus Slackia. The sequence continues at coordinate 1,853 of USLD01000099.1, forward strand.
CGTCGTGTTCCTCGGCGTGCGCGACGACGTGGCCCGCGTGCTATGCGCCTTCGACGTGTTCGTGTTCACGTCGTTCAAAGAAGGACTCGGCATGGCCGTCGTCGAAGCCCAGGCGTCGGGCCTTCCCTGCGTCGTGTCGACGGGCGTTCCGGCCATCGCCCGCGTAAGCGACGCGGCCTCCTTCCTCGACCTCGACCAGGGCGCCGAGATATGGGCCGATACAGCGCTTGCGAAACTCGACGAGCGACCCGTCTGCCGCGACGCGTTCGTCGAAGGCGTCAGGGAAGCGGGATTCGATATCGAAACGACGGCCGCTTGGCTGCAGGATTTCTACCTCGACCGAGCCGCGCATTCCCGCTGACGCGCCGCGGCATCGCAGATTGGCGGACATCGCCTCCGAAACAAACGAAGGGCCTCGTCCCATCACGAGGCCCTTCGCATCTCTTGATCACCAGCAGCCCTTGATCAGGACGGTCTGCTGATACAGCTCGGATTTATTGGCGTTGTTGAAGCACGCCGAAATGCAATTCTGCGGATAGATCTGATGCCACATCCTGTTCTCGTACGGAGTGTCGCCCCAGAAGAATCCGATATGGCAGTCGATCGCGCCGTTGGTCTTGAAGAAGATGATATCGCCCTTATCGGCCTTGCCGCTGGCGAGCATGCTCGCCACGCTGTCGAAGGTATACATCTCGGCACCGTGTTCGACGGCATAGCCGTACCACCGCCACGCATTGACGTAGCCGCCGCGGCCGGGGCCCGTCGGCCAAGGCGAGTAACTCTGAGTCCAGCCGATGGCGTCGAGGTCGCCCGCACCGCCGGCCGTCGCATAGGCGTGCGCGACGAAGCCGGTGCAATTCATTCCCACGAAGCCGTCCCAACGCGGGGCGCCGTTGGGATACATGCATGTGTCGGGGCTCAAACCGCCCGAATACGCCGTTCCCCAGTAATACCAATCGTTCTCATGCGACCACAGCCACTCCACGAGCCTCGTGCGAGACACGCCGAGCACCGACCCGGTATTTTCGACCCAGCGGCCGCTCATATCGAATTTGTAGGCGGAGCCGTCCGTGTAAACCCAGCCTGTGGCCATGGCGCCCCAGCTGCGCAGCCAATACCATCCGTCATCCAGCTGCAGCCAGCCCGTAGCCATGACGCCGCTGGCAGGATCCATCCAATACCATGAGCCGCCGATATATTGCCACCCCGTGGCCATGGTGCCGTCGTCGCGGCAGTAATACCACGAACCCGCCTCGTCGATCCAGCCCGTCTGCATGAAACCCGCGCCGTCGAACTTGTACCAGGAACCGTTCGCTTCATGCCAACCCGTGGCCATGGCCGCCGTTTCCTCGTCGAAATAGAACGAGTAGCCGCCGATGTTCTGCCAGCCCGTCTTCACGGCGCCGTCGGAACCGAGCCAGTACCACACGCCGTCGCGCAGCATCCATTCCGTATCCATGACGCCGCGGGCATCGAAGCAATACGTCTTGCCGCCGTCTTCGAACCAGCCCGTGACCAAAACGCCGTCTTCTCCCGCGTAATACGTCCTGCCGTCGACGCTCTGCCAGCCCGCCGCGTCGAAGCGCACGGCGCCCGTGTCGTCGGCGAAGCGCAGCACGCCGTCCACCACGACCGACCCCTTGGCCAAAGCGCCCGAACCGTCGAACCAGTACAGCTTGCCGTCCTGCTCCACGAAACCCGTGGCCATGGCGCCCGTTTCCGAATCGAGCCAATACGTGTTGCCGCCGGCGTTCAGCCAGCCGCGTTCAAGCGCGCCGGAACCGTCGGCATAATACCAGCGGCCCTCGAAGAAGCACCATCCGTCGATCGCCACGGCGCCGCCCGCAGGCGCGCAGAAGCGAAAGCCGTTCACCTCGAACAGGCCCGTGGCGAGAAGGCCGCCCTGTTCGGGGTCGAGCCAGTACCACGTGCCATCGATGAAGGCCCAACCGTACTGCAGGGCCCCGGTGGCGTCGGTCAGGTACCAGCCGCCGTCCGCGAACACCCAGCCCGTGGCCATGACGCCGTCGGCGCCCAGACGGAAGCGCACGCCGCCCTCGTCGAGCCACGCGTCATGGGCCATCGCGCCCGTCGCCCGGTCGAACCAATACCAGTCGCCGCCTGCATACACCCATCCGGTGCGCAATACGCCCGAGGCGTCGGCGTAGTACCACATTCCGTCATACAGTCCCCAGCCGTCCATGATGACGACGCCCGAGGCGTCGGCGGCGTAGCGATGGCCGTAGGCCTCGAAAGCGCCCGTCGCCATGGCTCCGCCCGCCTGGGGCTCGAGCCAAAACCAATACCCGTCGAGAAACAGCCATCCGGTCGCCGGAGCGCCTCCCTGCTCGCCCGCCCAATACCAGCGGCCGTCGACCAGGTTCCATCCCTTCTGCAAGACGACGGGCGCGGGGGTTTCGGCGGCATCCCCCTTCGCCACGCTCTCGACCTCAGGGGATCCCTCGACGGAAGCCGCGTGCTCGACGGCCCGGTCGGGCGCCGGCGCAAGCGGCGCCGCGTCATCGGCGTATGCGCCGCCCGCGCCGAAGCACGTCGCCGCCAGCGCGATCGCGAGAATCGCAGGACGGCCTTTCATCTTCGCCTTCTCCATGATCCCTCCTCATGCGATGCGACCCGAAGCGCGTGTCATGCGAAAACGCCCTTCGGTGCCTCGATTCGACGTCGCCTGCGTCCCACCCCTAAGACATTCGAAAATCAGGCGAAATACTCATCCATCATAGCAGCTAGATCGTATCCGTAGCCCCGAGCGGCGGCCCAGCCTCCGCCATAGGGGTTATCGGGTATGCCGAGCCATTCGACATACGGAGCCGTATTCCTCTTAACGTAGGAGAAGCGCCCGTCGACGCACGGGCGGCTCAAAGCCGCATCGGAACCGTATGCCTTCAGATGCTGTGCCTGGGCAAGCAGCCCTTGCGCGACGTTCGCGAAGCTCTCCCCCGCAACGCCGCCGCCCGTCGCGCCGAGGCCGCCGAAATTGAATTGCCCGATCGCCACGTCGCCGCCGAAACGCAACCAGCCGGTCTCCTTCATAGCCTGGCAGAACAAAACCTCGGGACGAACGCCTTCCGCGACGGCTTGGTTATAGATGGTTTCGCAGAAATCATGCAGCGTCGCCGCCCCGCCGCGGGAAAGCTCATCCGCAGGATAGGCGGCCCCCGACCGTCCGTACGCGCGCACCATGGCGTCGACCGCCGCCGACTTAGAAGCGGACGGCGCGCCCATCACCGGCTCGAGACGCCCGATGGCGTCGGCATCGTAGCGCCCCGACGAATCGAAGAAGCACGGAACGCCATCGACAAGCACCCAGCCCGTAACCATGGCGCCCGAGGACGCAAGATAGTATCGGTCGCCGCCGACCTCGAGCCATCCCGTCTGCATGACGCCGCCGTCCGCCAGGTAATACCACGAGCCGCCCGCAAACAACCACCCCGTCTGCAACGAGCCGT
>USLD01000100.1 GCA_900555495.1 uncultured Slackia sp.
GTCGCCAAAATAGACGACTGGTGAGCGATGGCGTAGTACTTCTCGCCCTCGACCTTCGAAACGCCTTCCATCGGACGATTGAAGTCGTCGTCCTTCTTCGCGTCCACGAAGCCGTTGAAGCGCTCGATGCTCTCGCGCAACGTTGCGCCGTCGCAGCCCATCTGTTCGGCGAGGCCCTCGATGGAGTCGGCCTCGAACGCCCAGCCTTTGCCCTTGATTTCTTCGAATTTCGCGAAGGCTTTCTCTTTATCGGCGTCGCTTACGCCTGCGAACTGCGTATCGGAAGCCACTTTCCACGTTTTCTCGCCGAAATTACGCTGGGCGGAAATGGCATTGGAACGCGCCTGGAAAGGCATGCTCTCGCTTGCGAAGCGCACGCCCTTCTCGTTGATGAAGATGCCGCCGAGGAAGGGGCGCATGCCCGTGCTGCTGGAATAGAACGCGTCGTCGTTGCCCATATCGAAGTTCATGACGCAAGCAGGCAGCGGATCCATCTGACCGCCGACGGCGAGGCCCATGAGCTGGCCGTCGCCCGTCGTGCCGTAAGCGGGACACCACGAACCGTAGTTGACCATGTCTTCGGGACGGCACCAGGCCTTGAGCATCTGGGGATTCGCATCGAAACCGCCCGTGGCGAGGATGACGCCCTTTTTGGCATTCACGCGGTAGTAGCCGTCGGAGTCCTTGCAGATGGCGCCGGTCACACGGCCCTCGTCGTTGCGCTCCAGCTTGACGACCGCGTTGCGATAGCGAAGAGTGGCATTCGGACGCTTCGAGAACGTATTCGCGAGGTCTTTCACGATAAAGATGCCCGCGCCGCCGGCATTCTTGGTGGTCTGTTCGGACCACTGGTCGCAACGGAATGCAATCTCGGTCTGAACGCTCGGGAAGAAGTGCGAATTGGGCTTGCCCTCTTTGTAATACGTTTCGATCTTGGCATCGCCTTCGTCGAACTTATCCTGCAGCCAATCGGCCGCTTCTCCCGAACGGTCGCCCCACAGTTTGATGGGGTCGACAGGGACGCGATAATACGCCGCATTGCGCATGGCGTCCATGGCCTCGGCCTTATCGACGTTGTTGCCCGCCTCGGCCATCTTCTTGCCGCCCACGACGCCCATGCCCTCGAAAATGCCGCGGCCTTCGCTCATCTTCTCAAGACACAGAACCGCGGTCTCGCCGTCATCCGACGCAGACACGGCGGCGACGATACCCGTGATGCCGGCGCCGGCCACGAGCACGTCGGTATCTTCGGTGCGTGCGATCTCGGATTCGTCGAAATCGCGCATCTCGAACGCCACGTTGCCCTGGCGGTCAAGATCGGTCTGCACGTCGCGAACCGGAATGGAACGCATCGGTACCTGGAACACATCCTCATACATGCCGGCCGTCTGGCTGAAGTCGGTGACGCCCTTCTCGGTAGCAGGCAATGCGTCGCTAGCCATGGCAACGCGCGGGTTCGCCGCATTAAAAGCTCCCGCCGATGCGGCGGCCGCGATCATGCCGAAGCCCGCTGCCTTCAAGAAATTACGGCGACTCGTCGCATGAGTGGTCTGCTCTTCCATATCCCCTCCTCGTTGTCCTCTTGTCTCGCACGTCATCGGCGTGCAAGACGAACATACGGCGACAAACGTATCCGCATCAGGGTGAACATCGCGAGAAGCAGGGTGAAGTGAGAATCACCCATCGCCTCACCCCTTATATGAACTGGGGATATGCAGTGAAAATAAAAAACGCCCCCGAACCATCGAAAGGATACGGGGACGTTTCATTCGAAACGGAACCGGGCCGCCGGCATGAGCCGCAAGCCCGACCGGGCGCTAGAACCACTCGCGCTTGCCGAATACGTAGGTCTGTTCGAACTCGGCCTGGCCCTTGACCAAGTAAATGATGCCTTCTATCAAGCCGATCAGCCACACCACGCCCGTGGCCAATCCCAGCGAAAGCAAACCGCCCAGAATAGCCACGCCGAGCATGATGAATCCCGACGTGTTATAGCCGAGATAGAACTTGTGGATGCCGAACGTGCCCAAGAAGATGCCGAGCAGGCCCGCCGCCACATGGTCTTTCGTGCGCACCACGGGCTGTTGATAGTAATTCTGCCCATACGGATTATACGGCGTTTGAGGGGACGCCCCGTAACCGCCCGCGTATCCTCCGCTCTGATAGGCCTGCTGGCCCGTGGTCTGTCCGTATTCGACTCCCGACCCGGCGACGCCTTGCGCGCCGCCCGCCGCCGACGCATCGTAGGCAGGCGGCGGCGTCGGAGCGCCCTGGTCCGCCGATTGCGAAGCAGCATAGGCCGAAGGGGCCGCGGGCGGCACATAAGCCGCATACTCCTGCGACGATTCGACGACAGGCGCCGTAGGCCCAGGAACAGCGACCGGCTCGACCTCGGGAACGGGACCGACCTCGCACGGACCATCTTCGGCGTCCGAAGCGCCGCCGGAACCGACGTTTTCGGACGGATCCTCTTCGGCTCCATCCCGATCGGCGCTCTCGGCGGTCTCGCCCCGCTCCATAGCGGCGCCCAGCTCTGTCAAGCGGGCGTGCATCGCCTCCATCTGTCGCTTCAATTCCTCTATTTCGTCGGCAGGCGACAGGATCTTCTTATCAGTGTCTGCCATGGCGCGCTCCTTCCATTCCAGCGGCCGCATTCGTCTTAGTTCGCTGCCATCCTATAACGAAAACGGCAGCGGTTTTTCAATCGCTGCCGTTTCGTAACGGATATGCCGGCGCAATGCAACCGAAGACGGCATCCGCCGTTTTCGACAAGCGAGCCCTAAGCTCTTTCGGGCACTTTGCGCAACAGAGCGAAGCCGACGATGAACAGCACGACAAGCGAGAACACGCCCCAGTTCGACTGGCCCGTGGCCTGAGTGATGACGCTGACCAGGAACGTTCCCATGACGGCTGCGTACTTGCCGAAGATGTCGAAAAAGCCGAAATACTCGTTAGCGTGCTCTTTAGGAACAAGCTTTCCGAACTCGGAACGAGAAAGAGCCTGGATGCCGCCCTGGAACATGCCGACCATGATCGCCAAGAACCAGAACTCGACGGCGCTTTTCAGGAAGAACGCCGCGAACAACGTGATGCACATATAGGCGAACACGCCCACGAGCAGCATCTTCTTCGTACCCACCTTGGCGCCCAGGCGGCCGTAGACAATGGCCGACGGAAATGCCACGAACTGCGTGACCAAAAGCGCAAGCACCAGCTGCGTGGCATCGATGCCCAAATCGGTGCCATAGCTCGTGGACAGCTTGATGATGGTGTGCACGCCGTCGATATAGAAGAAATAGGCGAGCATGAAGTAGCGCAGCGATTTTGTGCGCCACATGCGCTTGACCGTTCCCAACAGGCCCGAGAACGCGTCGCGCACCACATGGGAGGAACGCTCCTTGAAGTGGGTCTGATGCACGTTCTTGAACACGGGAATGGTGAAAACGACCCACCATGCCGCCGTGATGAAGAAGGCTATTTTCATGCCGAGCGCGATATCGATGCCGATCGCGCCGCCGCCGAGCACGACGGCCAAGCATGCGATGAACGGGATGCAGCTGCCGATATAGCCCCACGCATAGCCCTGGCTGGACACTTCGTCGTAACGCTCGTCGGTGGTGGCGTCCACGAGCAGCGCGTCGTAGAACACCATCGACGAGTTCAACATGATCGACGCCACGACGTAGATGACCAGGAACGGCAGCGCATCAGTGGCGAAACCCAGCGCGCAGCACGCCAGCGCGCCCGTCCCCACCGTGCCTACGAGGAATTTCTTCTTCATGTGCCGCAGGTCGGCCAAGCTGCCCAAAACGGGCATCGTCAGCGCGATGACAAGCGAGGCGATGGTCTCGGCATAACCCCACGACACCACCACGCTGCCGGTCGCGATGGAGCTGAAATACACGGGGATGAGCGCGGTCGACAGCAAGACGAAGGCCGAATTGCCTACGTCGTACATGATCCAGCTCTTCTCCTGCTTCGTAAGTTTGCCGATTGCCATGAGCCTTCTTCCTTCTCGCGGGATACGGTCGGGGCTGCGCCATGCGCCACGCCACGACGCCCATACATGGATCGGCTCCCCTTTGCCGCAGCCGCGCAGCGCGCGACGACGGGAAAAGAGAGCCCGCCGCTCCCCTCCGCATGAGCGCACGACCGCAGGCGCGGATGAAGCGAACCATATGCGAACAGCGGAAACGCTTGCCTGCAAAATGTCCGTAGACTTTGCGGCGCAACGAGGGAAACGTTGCCGCAATTGTATATCATGAGGCCTGAGACGAACGCCGCCCCCGGACCCTGCCCCGTCAAATCGGCGCAAAATAACGGAAGCGGCACACCATGCATACGCCTAAGGAGGCAGCCATGCCAGCCATCATGACCCATGATTTCTTCGGCAAGGACGTCTACGCCGCACATGCCGACCTGATCGGCGGATCGCAAGACGAACGCGATGCGTTCCTGCTCGGCAACCAGGGGCCCGACCCCTTGTTCTACCTGGTCCTGACCCTGCGCATGAGGCCGTTTTTCAGCCTGGGAAGCGCCATGCACCGCGCCGACCCCGCCAAGCTGCTCTGCGCCATCAAGGAAAGCCTCGAGGTGCTCGAGCCTGCCGAGGTGCCGGTGGGACGCGCCTATGCCGCGGGCTTCTTGTGCCACTACACGCTGGACAGCTCCATGCACCCGCTGGTCTATCAGCAGCAATTCGCCCTCTGCGACGCAGGCATCGAGGGCCTCACGCGCAAGGACGGCAACGAGGTGCATGCCGAGATCGAACGCGAATTCGACGAGATGGTGCTCTATACCAAGCTCGGTCGCACCATCGCAGACTATAAGCCCTACCAGGAAGTACTCCGCGGCAGCGACGAAGTGCTTGCCGTTATCGGCAAGATGTACGCATTCTTCTGCATGAAGGCGCTGCGCGTCTTCCCGCCCGTCGACATGTTCCCCACGGCAGTGAAGAATTTCCGCACCACGCAGAAGCTCTTCTATTCCCCTCGCACCGTCATGCACGCAGTGGCCAACACGGTGGAAACGCGCATGCTGCAGCGCAACTATTCTTTCTACAAATCCATGGCGCATCGCGACAACGCCACGCTCGTGAGCGATTTCGACAACCGCCTGCACCAAGGATGGGAAAACCCCTTCACGGGCGAGCAGCGCACCGACGGATTCTGGGACATCTTCGACGCGGCGCAAACCCGTGCCGCGCGCTCTATCGAAGCCTTCTTCGACGAGAACTTCGATAGAGCC
>USLD01000101.1 GCA_900555495.1 uncultured Slackia sp.
GGGCGACTTCCATGCGATCGGTGCGGCGAATAACCTGCTGGCCGCTATGATCGACAACCACATCCATCAGGGCAACGCGCTCGGCTTCGACGTGCGTCGCATCACCTGGAAGCGCGTCGTCGACATGAACGACCGTCAGCTGCGCAATATCGTGTGCGGCATCGGCGGCAAGGTGTGCGGCGTGCCTCGCGAGGACGGCTTCGACATCACCGTCGCTTCCGAAATCATGGCCATCTTCTGTCTGGCCACCAGCATCACCGACCTTAAGGAGCGCCTGGCCCGCATCGTCGTCGGCTACACGCGCGACGACCAGCCCATCACCGCCGGCCAGCTCAACGCCCAGGGCGCTATGTGCGCGCTGCTCAAGGACGCCCTCAAGCCCAACCTGGTGCAGACGCTCGAAGGCACGCCTGCGTTCGTGCACGGCGGTCCCTTCGCCAACATCGCCCACGGCTGCAACTCCATCATGGCCACCAACATGGCCATGGCGCTGGGTGATTACTGCATCACCGAGGCGGGCTTCGGCGCCGACCTGGGCGCCGAGAAATTCCTCGACATCAAGTGCCGTCTGGCGGGCCTGAAGCCCGACGCGGTGGTCGTGGTCGCCACGGTGCGTGCTCTTAAGAACCACGGCGGCGTTCCTAAGGCCGAGCTCAACGAGGAGAATCTCGAGGCGCTCGAGGCCGGTCTGCCTAATCTGCTGCAGCACGTCGAGAACATCACCAAGGTCTACAAGCTTCCCTGCGTCGTGGCCATCAACGCCTTCCCGACCGACACCAAGGCCGAGCTCGACCTGGTCGAGGCCAAGTGCAAGGAACTCGGCGTGAACGTCGCTCTGTCCGAGGTGTGGGCCAAGGGCGGCGAGGGCGGCAAGGCCTTGGCCGAAGAAGTGGTCCGCCTGTGCGAAGAGCCCAACGAGTTCGAGTTCTGCTACGAGGACGACCTCGGCCTTGCCGAGAAGATCGAGGCCATCGCCAAACGCATCTACCATGCCGACGGCGTCGACTTCACGCCTGCTGCGAAGAAGGAAATCAGGCAGCTTGAGGACCTGGGCTTCGGCTCCATGCCCGTTTGCATGGCGAAGACCCAGTACAGCTTCTCCGACGACCAGACCAAGCTGGGCGCCCCGCGCGGCTTCCGCATCACGGTGCGCAACGTCAAGGTTTCCGCCGGCGCAGGCTTCGTGGTTGCGCTCACGGGCAATATCATGACCATGCCAGGCCTGCCTAAGAAGCCTGCGGCCGAAAACATCGATGTGGACGAGACCGGCCGCATCACGGGTCTGTTCTAAGATTCGATGCGCGACGCCTGTGCGGAAATGCCCAGGCGCGGCGTAGTACACGGCACGACGATCGTGCGCAAGGGGCCCGCTCCGGCGAGCCCCTTGTTTTTTGGAAAAGCGTTCGGTCGGGGCGAAAAACGCGGTTTCGTTGCGAAGACGCATGCGTAATGTTCGCCGGCCTGGGAAACGCAGGAAGCGGCGCCTTGCTTGGCACGCAGGTCGGGTGTTTTCTTTGGTTTTAGCGCTCGATATCGGAAAAGCGGCCTGAGGCGCATGGATTCGTCGGAAACGATCGGTTCCGGCGCAGAAGGAGAGAGACATGGTCGATACGACGTTCACCGATGCGCTTGCCAGCAAGGCTCCCACGCCGGGCGGCGGCGGGGCATCGGCGATGGCGGGCGCGCTTGCCGCCGCGCTCGGATCGATGGTCGCCCATCTGACCATCGGCAAGAAGAAATTCCTCGACCGCGATGCGGAACTGAAGGAGGCCTTGGCCGATTTCGACGCCTGCCGCGCCGAGCTGTTGGCGTTGATCGACGCCGACGCCGAGGCGTTCGCCGCATTGGCCGCAACGTGGAAGATGCCCAAGGAAACCGAAGAAGAGCAGGCCGCTCGCCACGATGCGGAGCAGCGCGCGCTGGGTGCGGCATGCGACGTGCCCCTGCGCATCATGCGCGCGTGCGCCCGCGTGATCGATATCGACGCCTATATGGCGCATAACGGATCGCATCTCGCGCTTTCGGATGCGGGCGCGGCCGCAGTGCTCGCGAAGGCGGCGCTCGAGGCAGCCTCGCTCAATGTGTATATCAATACGAGCCTCATGGACGACGAGGCTGCGGCGCGCGCGTTGGAGGACGAGTCCGACGCCCTGATCGCCGACGCCGGCCGGGCGGCAGACGAGGTCGCGGCGTTCGTCCGCGCGCAGATCAGGCGCTAGGTCGGCGCGCGCCGTTCCGTCGCGTTCCGGGCGCGTCGGCTCCATCGGCCTTCTCGACCGGCTCTTTATACAGAAAAGGCCTGCGACATCGATGTGTCGCAGGCCTCCGTCGTTTCAGGGGCGCGCATGCGGTGCGCGTTGCGTGCTACTCGGTGAAGTAGCTCACACCGCCCTCGATGAGGGGCTGGAACGTGTCGCCGGGAACGTTCTTGTACAGGCCGTAGCCGTTGCGCTCGGTGTGGCCCATCTTGCCCAGGACGCGGCCGTCCGGGCTGGTGATGCCTTCGATTGCCATGATGGAACCGTTGGGGTTCACGCTCAGGTCCATGGAGGGCATGCCGGCCTCGTCGACGTACTGCGTGGCGATCTGGCCGTTCTTGGCAAGCTCGGCCGCAAGCTCGGGGCTTGCGACGAAGCGGCCCTCGCCGTGGCTGATGGCCACGGTGTGCACGTCGCCCACTTCGCACTTGCTGAACCAGGGCGAGAGGTTGGACGCGACGCGGGTGCGCACGAGACGGCTCTGGTGACGGCCGATCTCGTTGAAGGTCAGCGTGGGGCAGTCGGCATCCATCGGGCGGATATCGCCGTAGGGGACCAGGCCCAGCTTCACGAGGGCCTGGAAGCCGTTGCAGATGCCCAGCATAAGGCCGTCGCGGTTCTGCAGCAGGTCGCGCACGGCTTCGGTGACCTCGGGGGCGCGGAAGAACGCGGTGATGAACTTCGCGGAGCCGTCGGGCTCGTCGCCGCCGGAGAAGCCGCCGGGCAGCATGACGATCTGGCTGTTGCGGATGGCCTCGACCAGCGCCTTGGTGCTTTCGGCGACCGCAGCGGGGGTGAGGTTGTTGATCACGAGCGTCTGCGCCACGGCGCCGGCGCGCTCGAAGGCGTGCGCGGTGTCGAACTCGCAGTTCGTGCCGGGGAACACCGGAATGATCACGCGCGGCTTGGCGATAGCGCCGCAGTAGGTCAGGGGCAGGGCGTCGGTGTAGCTGACGGCCTCGACTTTCGGGGCGGCTGCGCGTTCATCCTCGGTGCTGCGGTACGGGAAGACGCCCTCGATGCCGCTCTCCCAGACTTCCTGGAGCTCGGCCATGTCGAGGGTCTCGCCCGCGGCGACGAACGCGTATTCCTCGGTGGTGCGGCCGATTTCCATGACGGAAAGCAGCTCGCCGTCCTCGGGAAGCTCGGCGTCCTCGGCAAGCTCGACGATGAAGGCGCCGTAGTTCAGATCGAACAGGGAATCGGCTGCGAGGTTCTCGTCGAGTTCGATGCCGATGCCGTTGCCGACGCACATCTTGAACAGCGCCTCGGCGAGGCCGCCGAAGCCGGGCGTCGAGATGGCGAGCGCCTTGCCCTCGTCGACGAGGCCTTCGACCACATCGACGGCGTCGAGGAAGCCCTCGGCCTCGGGCATGGCGGTGCCCTGCTTGTATGCGGGCTCGATCAGCACGACGCGGCTGCCTGCCTTCTTGAACTCGGGCGAGGTGACGCGGTCGACGTGGCCCACGGCGGTCGCGAAGCTGACCAGCGTGGGAGGAACGTCGAGGCTCTCGAAGCTGCCGGACATGGAGTCCTTGCCGCCGATGGCGCCCACGCCCAGTTCGACCTGGGCCTTCAGCGCGCCCAGGACGGCCGCTGCGGGCTTGCCCCAGCGCTGCGCCTCGTCGCGCAGGCGCTCGAAGTATTCCTGGAAGGTGAGGTAGGCGTTCTCGCGCTCGAAGCCGGCGGCCACGAGCTTCGCCACGCTTTCGACGACGGCCACGTAGGCGCCCTCGAACTGGTTGGCGGAGGACAGGTAGGGGTTGAAGCCCCAGGCCATGCCCGAGCACGTGGTGGTCTCGCCGTCGACGGGCAGCTTGGCCGCCATAGCCATGGCGGGGGTGAGCTGGTTCTTGCCGCCGAAGGGCATGAGCACGGTTGCTGCGCCGATGGTGGAGTCGAAGCGCTCGGCGAGGCCCTTGTTAGAGCACACGTTCAGATCGCCCACCAGGCCGCGCATGCGCTCGGCCAGGGTGTCGCCCTTCCATTCGGGCACGTAGCTGCCGCCCTTTTCGATGTGGACGTCCTGGTGCTTGGGCGCGCCGTTGGATGCCAGGAAGTCGCGGCTGATGTCGACGATGTCGTCGCCGTTCCAGTTCATGCGCACGCGCGCTTCCTCGGTGACCTCGGCGATCGGGGTGGCTTCGAGGTTCTCCTCGTGGGCCAGCTCGATGAACTTCTCGACGTCTTCGGCCGCCAGCGCCACGGCCATGCGCTCCTGGCTCTCGGAGATGGCCAGCTCGGTGCCGTCCAGGCCGTCGTACTTCTTGGGGATGCGGTTGAGGTCGATGGACAGGCCGTCGGCCAGCTCGCCCACGGCGACGGACACGCCGCCCGCGCCGAAGTCGTTGCAGCGCTTGATCATTTCGCAGGCGTCCTTGCGGCGGAACAGGCGCTGGATCTTACGCTCGACGGGAGCGTTGCCCTTCTGCACCTCGGCGCCGCAGGTCTCGATGCTGTCCAGGTTGTGGGCCTTGGAAGAGCCCGTCGCGCCGCCGATGCCGTCGCGGCCGGTGCGACCGCCCAGCAGGACCACCACGTCGCCCGGAGCGGGGGTCTCGCGGCGCACGTGGTCGGCCGGGGTGGCGCCCACGACAGCGCCGATTTCCATGCGCTTGGCGGCGTAGCCCGGATGGTACAGCTCGTTGACCTGGCCCGTTGCGAGGCCGATCTGGTTGCCGTACGAGGAATAACCCGCGGCGGCGGTGGTGACCAGCTTACGCTGGGGAAGCTTGCCCTCGAGGGTCTCGGATACGGGGACCGTGGGGTCGGCCGCGCCGGTCAGGCGCATGGCCTGATAGACGTAGCTGCGGCCCGACAAGGGGTCGCGGATGGCGCCGCCCACGCAGGTGGCCGCGCCGCCGAAGGGCTCGATTTCCGTGGGGTGGTTGTGCGTCTCGTTCTTGAACAGATAGAGCCAGTCCTGCTCCTCGCCGTTCACGTCGCACTTGATCTTGACGGTGCAGGCG
>USLD01000102.1 GCA_900555495.1 uncultured Slackia sp.
GGTCGCTTCGGGCCGTGCGTCTGCCTGGGGGCGTTCGTCTTCGATCTCGCGCCCGGGCTGCTCCGTTTGCTGCTGCTGCGCTGCTCCCGAGCGGCCCTTGCCTCCGCGCTTGCCGCGACGGCGTTTCTTCTTGCGCGGCTCGGCGTCCTGGTTTTTCGTCTCGGGCCTCAAGGCCACATGGGCGCCGGCATACGTTTCGGGCTCTTCGCCTTCGGCTTCGCAGCCCGCCGGCGCGTCGACGATGCGCTCGTCTGGAAGGCCGCTGAGCGCGCAGGGTCCAAGGTTGTGGATGCGCAAGTGCTCTTCATGGTCGACGATCATGAGGTTGGCCACGCGGTCGTCGGTGCGATAGCCGTTGATGTGGTGGATTTCGTGGTCGGTGTCGCCCTTGCGGAAATCGAGCCAGGCCATGGCCACCAGCATGGAGCGGTATACGCGTTTTTTATGCGTGCGTCCATCCCTGCCGCGCCCGCGCGAATCCTCGGGCTTGTACATGATCTGGTAGCGGCCGTTCGCCAAGGTCATTTTCACGGGGTTGCCGTCGATATGCTTGACGTTGCCCTTGTCGGAAACCAGGAACGGCGTCATGCCGCAATAGATTTGGCGCCATTGTTCGGGCTCGGCCGATTCGAGGTAGCTCACGGCGTCTTTGGCGCGCTTGAGTCTGCCCGAGCCGTTGACACGCCAGCCGCTGGGGTGCAGCGAGATGCGGTCGTCTTCTCGGACGAATTCGACGGGGCGGAAGCCCTTGCAGTACAGCCAGATGATTTCGAAAAACGTGCGAATCGGGGAAGGCACCGATTCTCCTTTCGCGAGGTGATGCGGAAAAATATCTATTGTACCGTGGGATCGTGGCAAGGTCGTGGGTTTTCCTTGCCGGCTTATCTTGCTCCCGTCTGTGCAGCTTGCGAATGGTCGACGGGTTCGCGGCGTTTTGGGCGGTCGAACGCTACAATTGTCGGTATGGAAAAGAAGAAACGACATCACACAGGAAATGGCGCTCGGCAGCAGAAGGGACGCGTTCGCACGAATGCGCCTTTGCCGGCGCGCGGCCAGCGGATGCGCATGACGGAACGCGATGTCCGTCAGGCCGAGGCTTCGAAGAATGCAAGTGCCCATAGCGCCCGCCGCGACGGGCTGTTCTGCCCGATCGACGGCCGCTGCGGCGGCTGCGAGCTGCTGCGTGTTCCGTATCGCAAGCAGCTGAAGGAAAAACAGGAGCGCATGGAGGCGTTGTTCGCCGACCTTCTGGATGACGGCGCTCAGGTGGGCGCCATTGCCGGCATGAAAGATCCGCGCTATTACCGCAATAAGGTGGTTTCGCCTTACGTGGCCGTGTACGACCGCCGCGCGCGCAAGCGCCGCATTCTGTGCGGCATGTACGAGCGTGGAACGCATCGCGTGATCGATTCGCGCGAGTGTCTGATCGAAAACCCCGAGGCCAAGCGCATCATCCTGACGGTGCGCGAACTCATGGGCAACTTCGGCATGACTCCGTACGACGAAGACGCCGGCACGGGGTTCCTGCGCCATGTGCAGGTGCGCGTCGGCCATACGTCGGGCGAGGTCATGGTGACGTTCGTCACGCGCGAGGAGGATTTTCCCGCGTCGCGCGCATTTGTGAGGGCGCTGAAGAAGGCGCACCCGTCGGTGACCACGGTGGTGCAGAACGTCAACACGCGCAAGACCAACGTGATCATGGGCGACAAGGAGCGCACGCTGTACGGCCCCGGATTCATTCTTGATTCGCTGTGCGGGCTGACGTTCCGCATTTCTTCGAAGTCGTTTTACCAGGTGAATTCCGACCAGACCGAGGTGCTGTACACGCGCGCCATCGAGATGGCGCGTCTGACGGGCGACGAGACGGTGATGGACGCGTATTGCGGTACGGGCACGATCGGCTTGGTGGCGGCGCGCGGTGTGGGCGGCGGCCCAGGAGCCGCGCGCGTCATCGGTGTGGAAGAGCGCCCCGATGCTGTGGCCGATGCGCGCAATAACGCGCGGCACAACGGCATCGACGCCGAGTTCGTGGCGGCGGACGCGGGCGCGTTCATGCGCGACCTGGCGGCTCGCGGCGAACACCTCGACGTGCTGCTCATGGACCCGCCGCGCAGCGGCTCGACGCCCGATTTCCTCAAGGCGGCCTGCACGCTCGCGCCGCGCCGCATCGTGTACATCTCCTGCAACCCCGAAACGCAGGCGCGCGACGCCTCGTATCTGGTGGAGCACGGGTACCGCATCGTCGAGATGCAGCCCGTGGATATGTTCCCGCATACGCCGCATGTCGAAAACATCCTGGCTTTCGAGCACGCGTAGGCGTGCCGGCTTTTAGGCAGACGAAGGGAAGGTTTCAGCCATGGCCGAACATCTCAACGCCGCGATCGGCGCGACTCCTTTGATCAAGCTGGAGAAACTGAGCGCCGAAGTGGGCGCGAACGTGTTCGTGAAATACGAGGCGGCCAATCCCGGCGGCTCGATCAAGGACCGCGCCGCGAAGAATATGATCGATGCGGCCGAAGAGCGCGGGACGATTGCGCCCGGAAAGAGCGTTCTCGTGGAGCCGACCAGTGGAAATACGGGCATCGGCATCGCCATGATCGGCGCCGCGCGCGGTTACGACGTGGTGCTCACCATGCCCGAGTCCATGAGCAAGGAGCGTCGTATGCTTCTTGCCGCCTATGGGGCGAAGCTGGTCCTGACGCCTGCCGCCGAAGGCATCGAGCGCGAAACTCCCGGCGCCTGGATCGTGGGCCAGTTCACGAATCCCGATAACCCGGCGGCCCACGAGAAGACGACCGGTCCCGAAATCAAGGCGGCTCTGGGCGGCGCGAACCCCGACTACATCGTGGCTGCGGCGGGAACCGGCGGCACGGTTTCGGGCGTGGCGCACTTCTTCAACGGGCACGGCACGCAGAGTAAGGGCGGTCTGGCGGCCCTGACGGGCGAGCGTGTGTTCGTCTACGCCGTCGAACCCGACGAAAGCCCTTTGATCACGCAGGCTCTCGCGGGCGAGGCGCCCGCGCCTGCGCCGCACGGCATCCAGGGCATCGGCGCGAACTTCATTCCCGAGACGCTCGATTTGGATGCGCTTGACGGAGCTATCCGCGTGAGCACCGACGAAGCTTACGAGCAGGCCCGTTTCATGGCGACGCAAGAGGCGTTGCTGGTGGGCATTTCAAGCGGCGCCAACATCGCCGCCGTGCGCAAGCTGGTGCAGGAGCACCCCGAAGCGAAGGGCTCGACCATCGTGACGTTCGCGGTCGATACCGGCGAGCGGTATCTTTCCACGCCGCTGTTCGCGTAGGCCTCCGTCGCCCGGGCGCCGCGCGCGACTGTATCGAAGGCCGTCCGACTTCGGGCGGTCTTCGTTGTTTTGCGACGAGCGCCGCTTGCTTTTATTGAAATACAGTTCTTTGGAAAGTTGCTTTGCATTCGATTGATAAGAGGAATAAGTAAATAACTTTCTCTAAGAAATTCAATTGCAAAAATATATCCAATATAAATTAGAAATAAAGTATCGAAAGGTAATTAATATGGCTGACGTGGCCGAAGATATGAAAATCGACGTAATCCTTGCAAGCGGAAGCCCGCGCCGCAGCGAGCTTCTGGCGCGCGAAGGCGTGCCGTTCACGGTGCGCGTGTCCCAGGCGGACGAGACGCTCGACGCCGACTTACTCAACCAGCCCGAAGAGGCGGCGAAAAAGCTCGCCGAGCGCAAGGCGCGCGCCGTGGTGGAAGACGTGCTCAACGAAGGCTATGAAGGCATGGCCATGGTGGTCGGCGCCGATACCATGGTGGTGGCCGACAACACGATCTACGGCAAGCCGGTCGACGAGGCCGACGCCCATCGCATCCTGGACGAGCTGTCGGGCAGGGCTCATCAGGTCATCACCGGCGTGTCGGTGTGGCTGGTGGGCGCGCCTGCGGGCGAGCAGGATATCTCGCTGGCGTTCCGTTCGTTCGCGGAAACGAGCCACGTGCTGTTCAAGGCGCTCGACGACGAGCTGATCGAGCGCTATATCGCCACGGGCGAGCCGATGGACAAGGCGGGCGCCTACGGCGTTCAGGGCCTCGGCGGCGAAATGCTCGTCGAGCGCGTTTCGGGCGATTTCGACAACGTGGTCGGCCTGCCGGTGAAGCGCCTGATCGCCGAATTCTCCGAATTCTTCGAGGCGGCGAAATAACATGGCGTGCGCGAATTCCGCGCCCGCGCAAGGCGTCTTCGCCCGCATGGAGCGAACCATGGTCGAGCGTTCGATGGCCACGCGCGACAACGTCGCGCTGCTCATGGTGAGCGGCGGGTCGGACAGCACGGCGCTCGCGTATCTCGCCGCCGACGCGGTTGCGGCGGGGCGTCTGGGCGGATTGGCCATGCTGCATGTGAACCATCACCTGCGCGGCGCGGCGTCCGACGGCGACGCGGCATTCGTCGCCGCGCTGGCCGAGTGCCTGGGCATCCCGCTGTTCGTGTGCGATATCGACGTGGCGCAGCTGGTGCGGTCGTCGGGCGGCAATATGGAAGCCATCGCCCGCGCCGAGCGCTACCGCGCGGCCCGCGGGGCGCTCGAAAGCACGTGCCTGCATATGGGCTTCCCGTTGGAGGCGGGGCGTATCTTCACGGCGCATACGGCCGACGACCGCGTCGAGAACTTCTATATGCGCTCGATCGTGGGAACGGGCCCCGGCGGTTTCCGCTCGATGGACCATAGCGTCATGATCGAAGGGTGCCGCGTGTGCCGCCCCCTGCTCGAGACGGGCCGCGATGAACTGCGCGCCTTCATCGAGGCGCGCGCCGACGCGGTGCGCGACGAAGCGGGCGCGCTGTGGCGCGAGGACGCCACCAACGCCGACACCGACCGTTTCCGCGCGTTCGTTCGTCATGAAATCGTTCCGCGTGCTAAAGAGCGCAATCCGCGTCTGCTCGAAACGCTGACGCGCACGATGAACCTCATCGCCGACGAAGACGACATGGTGGCATCGCAGGCCCGCGACCTGGTGATTCGCTGCGTCACGCCCCTGGGCGCTTCGCCTGCCGAGGGTTTTCTCGCATCTCCCGAGCTTGCCGACGCGCCGGCTCCGCTGGTCCGCCGCGCGCTCGACCGCGTGCTCTCGCTGGCGCTCGGGGCGGACGCGCGCATCGAAAGCGTGTCGATCGAAGCCTGCCTCGCGGGCCTGGGGCAGAGCGGATACG
>USLD01000103.1 GCA_900555495.1 uncultured Slackia sp.
CTGGGGCGCCTCCTGGGTGGTGAGCTCCACCGCGGCGCGCGTGAGCGCCGTCAGACGGTCGTCGACCAACATGCCGGGCTTCACGAAGCTCTTGAACTTGGCAGCCAGGGCCGAAAGCGCGTAGGCGTCGTCGGAAAACTGCTTCTGGACGCGCGCGAGGCATTCGTCGAGCGAGGCCACGCCCGCCGTCGAAACGATATCGGCGCGTGCCGCGCGCAGGCGGGCGCGCTTGTCGCGATACAGGATATAGGCCTTCGCCTCGTCGAAATACCCCTGCTCCATCAGACTGCGCTCGACGATATCCTGAATGCCCTCCACCGTGCGCACGTCGGCCGCGGCGATAGAGGTTTCGACCGCGGAGAGCAATGCCGACAGCTCGGCCTCCCCCGCCTCACGGCCCGTATCCGAAAACGCCCCTGCGATGGCTGCGACGATTTTCGACCCGTCATAAGCCTCCGTCGCTCCGCTTCGTTTGACGATATCCATAGATGATCCCCTTCCGGCATAAACGCGGCACGACCGTTCCCGTACGCTTTATGCGGACTCAATGCTACTTTTTCAGTAACATTTAATCACAGAGGGAGTTTTTCTCGGAGCCGAAGCGCGAACAAGCGCAGTTTCGCCGGAAACACGCATGCGAAAACGCCCGTCGACAACGATATCGACGGGCGTTCCCTCAATCGACGAAGCAACTCTTATGCCGCTTCGTTGAATGCAGCGACCTGCTTATCGGTTTCTTCCTGCGACCCCGCATTCATCAGATAGATGCCTACGACGACCAGCCCCAAACCGAGACCGGTGAACAATCCGAACGGCTCGCCCCACACGACGCAGCCGATCAAGGTGGTCAACGCCGTTCCCGCGCCGCCCCAAATGCCGTACGCCAGACCTAGCGGCACGCTCTTCAGAACGATGACGAAAATCGAAAACGACACCACGTAAGCCACGATAGTCAAAGCCGAAGGACCCAACACCGTGAAGCCTTCAGACAGCTTCATCATCGTAGTGCCGATGACCTCGAAAACGATCGAGATGCTCAACAGAACGTACGGCATGCTACACCCCCAACTTCAACATGACCACGCCGCCGATAATGGCGACCAGTCCCAGGCCCTTCTTCCAATTGAAGGACTCTTTCCAAAACACCGTTCCCACGACCGCCGTAAGCGCGATGCCCAGGCCCGTCCACGCCGCGTACACGGGACCGAGGGGCAATTCTTCAAGTACAAGCGAAATCAAATAGAACGCGATGCCGTAACCGAGCACCGTTCCCACCAAGGGGAGCTTGCGTTGAAACCCGTTCGATAGCTTCATCATGGAGTCGCCGAACACTTCGACGATCACGGCCAGCCCTATCATCAGATAGGCAACCATACACATCTTCCTTTCCATCTCTTCGTTTTGCGCAGGGAAACGATAAACTATGCCCTAATGGCAGAGTCAAGGAAAATATGCTGCACCGAACCCTCCGACAAAGGATTGCCATGAAACACAAGCTCTTAAGCATCGGCGAGGTCTCCCGCATGAAAGGCGTCAGCCCCAAATCGCTTCGCTACTACGAACAGCTCGGCATACTCACGCCGGCCTACGTCGACCCGCACAGCGGATACCGATACTACGCCATGAATCAGATGATCGTCGTCGACGTGATCATCACCTGCATCGAACTGGGAATCCCGCTTAAAACGCTGACCGACTACGTCGGAGAAACCGGATCGCTCGATATCGCGTCCCTTTTGGCGAAAGGACGTACGAAGGCCCTCGAAAACCTGCGAAGGGCACGCTTGTCGCTTGCTCAAATAGATGGATACCTCGAAGAAGCCGGCGAACAAGAACGCCTTAAAAACGATACGGAGCCGTATCTGCGCGCGATCGCGAAACGCTGCATTCTGTATACGCCATGGACAGGATCTTCTTTCGACGCGAAACGCTACCTCTCCCTGACGACCGAGCTATACGAACGCGCCGAATCGACGGGCGTCATGCCGCTCTACCAATGGGGAATGGCACGAGAACCGCGCGAATCCGGAGCACGATGGTGCGTCTTCGTGGAAGCGGCGATAGAAGACGAGGCGTTCGCCGAAAGAATAGCGAGGGAAGGCGGGCGCGAAGGCATCCGTCCGATCGAAGGCGCCGACATCTTCATCGCCGGAATCCCCGCCGGCACCTACCGCGGCCTGCGCGTACGCGAAGCAGGGTTCGAGCCGTGCTTTCGCTCCGTGTTCGAACGCGCCGAACGCCTTGAGGGCGCGATCGTGGCAGCCGAGGTATGGGAGTCCGAAATCCATCCGTCCGATTACGTAGTCGAACTGCTCGAGCGACAATAAAAAACCGCCCGTCACGATGACGGGCGGCTTTGCGCATGCAGGAAATAATTCCGAGCCTACTCTTCTTCGAGAGCGGCGATGACCTCGTCGGTCATGTCCATGCTGTGATAGACGTTCTGGAGGTCTTCGAGCTCTTCCAGCTTGTCGATCAGGCGCATGACCTTCTTGGCGTCGGCGGGAGAAACCTGAGTCGGAGTGGAGGGCATCATGGTGAGCTCGGCACCCTTGGTCTCGACGCCGGCCTCTTCCAGAGCGGCCTTGACGGCCATCAGGTCGGAAGGATTCGTGTAAACGATCCACTCGTCCTCGGCGTCCTCGTAGTCCAGACCGCCGGCCTCGGCCACGAGCAGCATGAACTCGTCCTCATCGACAGCGTTCTGCTTGTCAGCGACCTTCTTGTCGTCGCTCTTGATGACCTTCTCGATCATGATCTGGCCCTTGCGATCGAACTGGAAGGCAACGCAGCCAGGGGTGCCCAGGTTGCCGTTGGCATGACGGAACGCGGCGGAAACGTCGGCAGCGGTGCGGTTGCGGTTGTCGGTCAGAGCCTCGCAGTACACGGCGACGCCTGCAGGACCGTAGCCCTCGTAGGTCAGGGTCTCGTAGGAAGCGGCATCTTTACCGGTGCCGAACGCCTTGTCGATAGCGGTCTTGATCTTATCCTTCGGCAGCGAGTAGCCTTTGGCCTTCTCGATAGCGGCGGCCAACGAAGCGTTGTTCGCCGGGTTCGGGTCGCCGCCCTCCTTCGCCGCAACGGTGATGTTGCGGGAAAGCTTGCTGAACAGCGCGGAGCGCTTCGCGTCCTGCGCGGCCTTGCGGTGTTTGGTGGTTGCCCATTTAGAATGACCGGACATGCTTGCCTCTTTCTAGCGTTCGAACGTGCACGTTATGCGCACAGGGCGCGTATCCGTGCGTCGCGTGCGTCTTGAGAAAATACCGCGCGATAGTTTAGCGCATCATCCCATGCGGCGTAAAGAAAGACGGCCCCGATATCACAGAGCCCCCACGCCTGGAAACGCGCTGCGACCGAACCCGCGGCCGTCGCCACGCAATCGCAGCGCGAATGCTTCGAACGACGCGCCCCTTTGCGCGAAAAGGGGCGACGCCGCAGCGCCGCCCCTTCGGTTCATATGAAAGCCTTGGTTCAGGCATGAAGCGCAGGCCTCGCCGGGCTAGCGAGCGCCCTCGCGTTCGGCTTCCTCGCCCTGATGAGCCCGATACGCCTCGGCGTCGATGCATACGGCGACCTCGCTTCGATCGCCGCTCGCCATGGCCTCTTTGGTCTCGGCGCGATCGGCGTGGCCGAAGCTCTCCATGACCTCCATGCTGCTCAGGCGCGACTCCGCGTCGGCAACGGACATATTGCCGTCCTCGCCCGGATTGGCCACGTACAGCACGCCGCGCTTGGCGTCGGAACGCGCGCCGATGAACAGGAACAAGAAGCCGACGACGCCTGCCAACGTGGAAGCGCTGAGAATCGCGGCCTTCGCCGAAACGATGAACGCTTCGTTATCGAACGCCAGGTTGGCGACGAAAATGGCCATAGTGAAGCCGACGCCGCCCAAAACGGCCGCGCCGATCATGTGGTGCCAGTTCACGTTCGCGGGAAGCGAAGCCAGGCCGGTCTTGACCACGATGAAGCTGAACAACAGGATGCCGATGGGCTTGCCGAGCAGCAGGCCGAAGAACACGCCCGTGAACACAGGCGAACCGAGCATGGTTGCCGGGTCGGCGGTGGCCAGATGCACATCGGCGTTGGTCAGCGCGAACAAAGGCAGGATCGCGAAGTAGACCCAAGGATAGAGTTTATGCTCGAGCCTGGTCGCAGGCGGAATGACCTGAGCGGCGATGGCAGACAGGTTCTTGACCTCGCGCATGTATTCCTTCTGGCCGATAACGGGCTCATCGGGGCAATACGCCTCGTAGGCCTGGCGGATCTTCTTGTCGGACCAGGCGATGAAGCCCTTCAGGTTGATGCGCGAGCCGGACGGGATGGCGAACGCCAACAGAACGCCCGCGATCGTGGAATGCACGCCGCTCATATACACGCAGAACCACAGCACCACGCCGACCAGCAGGTACGGCACGAGCGAGTACATATGCGAACGATTCATAAGCACGAGCACCACCATGACGCCTGCGGCGGCGACCAGCCAGCCGATGCTGGGGGTCTGGCCGTAGAAGATGGCGATGACCAGGATGGCGATGATGTCGTCGGCCACGGCCAGCGTGCTCAGGAACACGCGCACGCCGTTCGGCACGCGGTTGCCCAAGAGCGCCAGGATGCCCAGCGCGAACGCGATGTCGGTGGCCGTGGGCACGCCCCAGCCGTGCGCCGTCTCCGGGTTCGTCGCGTTGAAGGCCAGGTAGATGCCGATGGGCGCCAGCACGCCGCCCACGGCCGCCACGATGGGCAGCAGCGCCTGGCGGATGTTCGTGAGCTCGCCCACCGTGAGCTCGTACTTCACCTCCAAGCCCACCAGCAGGAAGAAGATGGCCATGAAGATGTCGTTGATGACGTGGCCGAGCGACATGCCGGCGAACCCGTCGCCGAAGAACACGCCCACCTCCGTGTGCCAGAAGCCCAAAAACGCCTCGTACGCCCCCGTGTTCGCCACGATCAGCGCCACGACGGCCGCCAGGAGCATGGCGCCCGCGGCCTTCGTCGAAGAGTGCGTGAATTGGATGAGCTTGCGGTAGCGCGCCTGATGCCGTTGCACCTCGTTGATGAACAGCTTCTGCTCTTTGGCCGGTGTGGATGCCATGTCCGCCCTATCTGTCGACAATGCCTGAAAGTCCTATTATCCCTTATACACCCTCGTGGGCCTCGCATTCACCACCCGTTTCCAACCCG
>USLD01000104.1 GCA_900555495.1 uncultured Slackia sp.
GGAAAAAGGAGGGTCTGGATGTGGGGTTTCGTTTTTCTGGCGCTGGTAGCGGCCTGCTCGCTGCTCATCGTCGTGCGCATTGCGATGAAAGGCCCCGAAAGCGGCCTTCCGCGGTGCTCGACGTGCTCGTATACGGGCTGCGCCTGCGATAGGCCGAAGACGAAAACGCATCCCGACCAGGAATCGCCCGAGGAGAATGCACATGACTGATATGCAAACCGAAACGATGCTCGAAATGCGCACGGACGGAGAGCTCAGCCATTCTTTGGAAGACTATCTCGAGGCCATCGCCGACCTTGCGGGCGATTCGAACGGATCGGTGCGCGCCGTGGACGTGGCCACCAAACTCGGCGTGTCGAAGGCCTCGGTTTCCAAGGCCGTGGCGAACCTCAAGGAAAAAGGCTACGTCGAGCAGCCCTATTACGGCGACATCACGATGACCGAAGCGGGCTATGCGTACGGATCGGCCATATGGCTGCGCCATAACCTGCTGTTCCGCTTCCTCACCGAAAAGATCGGCATCGATCCCGAGCTGGCGAACTACGAGGCCTGTCAGCTCGAACACGGCATCAGCCGCGCGTCGTTCGAAAAATGGAAGGAATACCTGGCGTCGGTGGGCATCGAGGACCTGCGCTAGAAGGCGGTCCGCGCCGCTTCGCTCCGTGTTCTTTCCACAGATACGCATCGCCTTGGGGAGCGCCCGCGCGGGCGCTCTTTTATTATGTGATGCGTTTCGACAAGAAAGGAGGGCCCGATGCAAGTCGAGCTTCTTTACCATACCCCCGACCCGGAGCGCGCGATCGCAACCGCCGCGCGCCTGTGCTATGCGCCCGTCGGCGCGTCCGAGCTGATGGAGACCATGCCGCCCGAGCGCGTGCAGAGCGTGCTTTCCACCATCATGAAGAGCGGCCATTTCTCGACGCTCGAGCATGTGAGCTACACGTTCGCGATCGACGGCGTGTCGCGCGCGCTCACGCACCAGCTGGTTCGCCATCGCCTTGCCAGCTTCAATCAGCAGTCTCAGCGCTACGTGAAGTTCAAGGACGGCCTCGCGACGGTCAAGCCCGATACCGTGGCCGAAAACGAAGAGGCGAGCGCCCTGTTCGACGAAGCCGTCGAGGCGGCGGTTACGGCGTACGCCAAGCTGCTCGAGGCGGGCATTCCTGCCGAAGACGCGCGATATCTGCTTCCGAACGCCGCCGAGACCAAGATCGTGGTCACGATGAACGTGCGCGAGCTGCTGCACTTCTTCGAGCTGCGCTGCTGCAACCGCGCCCAGTGGGAGATTCGCGAACTCGCGCAGAAGATGCTCGAGCTCGTCCGCCCCACGGCGCCGTACGTGTTCTTGGACGCCGGTCCGTCGTGCGTGCGCGGCAAGTGCAGCGAAGGCAAGATGACCTGCGGTAAACCGTATCCGAAAGTGGTGCGTTCCTAGTGAGTGAAAAACAAAGCGATCTGAAGCGCGCGTTTTCCGAAGACGGCGCGCTGAAAACGCATGTGGGCGGCCAGGCGTTGATCGAGGGCGTCATGATGCGCGGCAAGTACAACTGGGCCGCCGCCGTGCGCGAGCCTGCGGGCACGATCTACGTCGAAGAACACGACCTTGCCAGCGGCCGTTCGAAGAATAAGTGGCTGTACTGGCCGATCGTGCGCGGCTGCCGCGCCTTCGTCGAAAGCCTCGTGCTGGGTTACAAGGCGCTTGAAGTGGCCGCCTTGCATGCGTTCTCCGATAGCGAGCCTGCGAAAGAGGATGCGAAGGCGTCCCCGATGGATGCGGCCGAGCAGGCCGTCCCTGCCGAAGAGGCGGCCGCGCTTTCGACGGTCGACTTCTCGGGCGACGATTCCGACGAAAAGGCCGACGACTCCTTCGAGTTCGGTAAGAAGGAAATGGCGTTTTCCATGGTGCTCGGCCTGGTGCTGGGCGTGGCGCTGTTCATCATCGCGCCGGCGGTCATCGCGAACCTGCTGGTCGGCGAGTACGACAGCAATACGCTGGCCTGGAATATCGTGGACGGCATCGTGCGCGTGGCCATCTTCGTGTTCTACATCTGGCTGATCGGCCGCATGGAGGACATCAAGCGCATGTTCGGCTACCACGGAGCGGAGCATAAGACCATCCACTGTTTCGAGCACGGGCTCGAACTGACGCCCGAGAACGCGCGCAGCTTCCCGCGCCTGCATGTGCGCTGCGGCACCGCGTTTCTGATCATGGTCATGATCATCGCCATCCTGGTGTACACGGTCACGCCGCTCAATGCGCTGATCGAGGCGTGGGGCGTGCCCGACGGCCCGATTAAACTGGCGTTGGTCATCGCGGTGCGTATTCTGCTGATGCCTCTGATCGCGGGCATCAGCTACGAAATCACGGTGAAGTGGGCGGGCAGCCACCCCGAGAACCCGTTGGTCAAGGTCATTCTGTGGCCGGGCATGCAGATGCAGCGCTTGACCACGCGCGAGCCCGACGACGGTCAGATCGAATGCGCGATCGCGGCCATGAAGAAGGTGCTCGAACGCGAAGACGCCGAAGCGGCCAAGGCCGTATAAAGGTGATTTCGATAGACGGCAGCCGTCCGTCCCTTCGGGGGCGGGCGGCTTTTTTTCATGAAGGCGTGCATGGGAGAACGGCGGCCTTCGTCGAAGCGGGCCGATTCCGTCGTTCGGACGGTTTGACGCAGGTTGCTTTTTGCGGAGTTTCGCGCGTATCTGTCGGGTAAAGTCTTGAAAAATGAGGAACCCCTTCGAACCGTGTGTCGCGGCGGTTCGAAGGGGTTCTCGATGACCCGGATGCCCGGTTTTAAGGAGGCGATCCATACGCATCGTGGTTGTGCGGAACGTGGTCGTAATACGGTCCTTCATCGATGCGATTGCTTGATTCCGTACGGTAAACCGCCCTGTTATCGTGGGGTTTCGGTATTCCGTACATCGAATCTTGCGATGCTTTCACTATAGAGTATTTCGCTTTAATATCAATATCTAATAAATTGATAGATAATATGATTTTAATCGATACTGCTTTTGTTGAGGATCGATAGTAAAGTAGCCCGTAAGCACCGTCGATGCGGGATGCTCGTACACGATGGCGTGAAACCTGTGCGGCGGAGCTTCGGATGCGGCCTGGAAGGGCCGTGCGTTGCGTGCGGTTCGGGCCGCCGCGCGGACATGCGATCGGAGGCGTGTATGCAGGAAAGATCGGAGTGTGCCAAGGACGAAATCCTGACGCTCATGAACGACGAGCGCCTGCGTCGCCTGCGCGCCGCATCGGATAGCGGCTTGCTTCTGTACGACGACCTGGACGATTACGAGCTTCCCGACGGCTACGATAAAGACGGCACCTGGAAGCTTCTGACCGCCATTCGCAAGCAAGCGGCCGTATTCATGCCGAATGAACCGTATCGAACCGCCGATTGCTGGTTCGTCACCACCACCGCCCTCTCCTTCGATTCCAAGATGCTCGAGATTCGCTGCAAGGCGGGCTATCCGCTCGATCGAGATATCGATGTCTTGAAGGGCTCGCCGTTTCTGACCCGCTCGATCGAGCGCACGCTCGCCCGAGCCCTCGAAGCGGAAGGGGCCGACGTTTCGGACGGGCGCATCCACGACATCTTCGCCGCGCGACGCACGCCCCGCACTCCCCTCGACCGCGTTATAGGAAACTATATCGAGATAAGCCGAGAGGCGGATTCGCTCGGCGTACGAGAAATAACGCACGGGCTGATCGAGACCTTGTATTATCGCCTGGTCGATGGAGTCGATATCAGCCTTCTTCCTCGACGCGAGAAGCTCTGTCCCATCGACGAGCGTATATCCCCGCCCGATAGCAAGGCGTGCTTGGATGCGATCTGCCACCTTGCGCAGCTCGAAGAAGGCGAGGAGCGCCGGTTCGGGCCCATCCAGCGCGTCATCAACATCACGTGGTACTTCTGGAACTTCGAAGTGTTCCCGTGCCTCAATTCGCTGGTGGGCGTCCTGCTGCGCAACGTGCTTGCGGCGAAGTGGGGCTTTCCCGTGCTCAGCTGGGTTCCCGTGGGCTATTACCCGTTCGGCAGCCTCAATACGCCCTTGATGAAGTCGGTGTTCGAGAGCTGGTCGGTCGACTGCGGGTTCGGATTCGACTTCACGTCGTATTTCTTCATGTACACGAAGTTCTATCTCAACGAAATCGACAGGCTCGAAGAGACGATCGACGGTCTGAAACGTCTGAACGACCGTATCGGCACCATGTTCGATTTCCCTATGAACGATCGCCAGAAATCGATTATCTCGGCATTGTGCAAAGAACCCGATGCGGCTTTGCGCATCGGCCCTCATCAGAGGACGTTCGATGTCGCCTACGCCACCGCCCGCGCCGACTTTCTCGAATTGGAGCGACGCGGCTGCCTCGTGCGCGAGCACGAGGGGAGGGCATTCGTGGTCAAGGCGTGCCCCGCTCTGCGCAAGCGCGTAATGAGCTTGGGCGATGCTGCGACGGGCGTGCTCTAGCCCGCGGGTCGGGCGATCTTAGGCCTTTTCGTCGAATACGGGTTTTTCCATGACGAAATCGTCCATGACGAATCCTTTGCCGATGTCGGTTTCTACAGAGTCGATCGTTTCGAATCCTTTGGCGCGATACGCGCGGATGCCCATTTCGTTGCGTTTGTTCACGGTGAGATACATCGCATGAAGCCCCTCGGCGCGGCATAGGTCGTCGTAGAATTCGATCGTCTTGCTGCAGTAGCCTCGACCACGCGCATGTTCGAGTAGATATATCTTCGATATGAAGAAGCGATTCGTATCCGGTTCCGCGCAACCGCCCGTGTAGCCGACGATTCCGTCCGCGCCCCATTCGCTGTCGGATGCGTCGGCGGTTGCGCTTCGGTCCGAGGCGCATGCGTCGTCGACGATAAGCCAGTATCGGTACCCTTGTTCGGCGACGCTTTTCTTTATGGCGGGAAGCGATTGAAACCGTTCGACCATGTAGTCGGTCTGCGCGCGCCCGATGATTGCGGGCCAGTATTCATGCCAGATTTCGTCGGCGAGTCGCGCAAGCGTACGAAGGCCCTCTTCGCTTTCGACGGGTTTGAACGAGGCTGCCATGGTCGTCTCCTCTCGATGGCTTTTCAATCGCATTCTAGAGCGACGCGGTTTCGGCTGTATTTCGAGATGTCGTCAAATGCAGTCGTGCGGCATTTTCTTTTTAAACGC
>USLD01000105.1 GCA_900555495.1 uncultured Slackia sp.
GCCGCCGAGGATTCCGAGATGCCCAGCTGGGATGAGATCAAGGCTCAGGGCCTGTACAAGCGCGCCCTTCCGACCGCTATCGGCATGAAGGACTTCCGCGACGACCCCGTTGCCAATCCTTTGGCAACGCCCTCCGGCAAGATCGAGATCTACTCCGAGCAGTTGGCCGAAATCGCCGGTACGTGGGAGCTCGAAGAGGGCGACGCCATCAATCCCATTCCGATGTTCGTCGCCGGCTTCCAGGGCTACGGCAGCACCACCGACGAGTATCCGCTGTATTGCTCCGGCTTCCATCACAAGAGCCGTACCCATTCGTCGTTCGGTTTCATTCCCGAGCTCGAGGCCGTCGCTCGCCAGCAGCTGTGGATCAACCCGGCCGACGCCGAGAGCCGCGGCATCGCTTCGGGCGATATCTGCTCGGTGAAAAGCCCCGCAGGCGAAATCCGCATCGAGGCCAAGGTCACGTCGCGTATCGTCCCCGGCACCGTGGGCATTCCGCAGGGTGCGTGGCATAAGGCCGACATGTCCGGCGACAAGGTCGACGAGGGCGCATGCGTGAACACGCTCACCACGTACAGGCCTTCGCCGCTTGGAAAGGGCAACGGCAACGCCCACACCATGATCGTCCAGGTCGCCAAGGCTTAAAGGGGGAAATGCAATGGCTTACGGATTCTATTTCGACAGCACCCGCTGCACGGGCTGCCGCACGTGCGAGATGGCGTGCAAAGACTATAAAGACCTGCCCGCCGACGTGGCATTCCGCAGGGTGTTCGACTACGAGGGCGGATCGTGCGCTCTCGGCGCCGACGGCACCGCGACGTGCGACGCGTTCATGTACCACGTTTCCGACGCGTGCAATCACTGCGAGAACCCCAAGTGCTTCGCGGCGTGCCCGACCGGCGCGATCGAGAAGGACGAAGACGGCATCGTGTTCATCAACCAGGACACCTGCACGGGCAACGGCGCCTGCGTCGACGCCTGCCCCTACGGCGTGCCGATTCTGGTGAAGGAAGAGAACAAGGCCAAGAAGTGCGACATGTGCCGCGATCGCGTGGCCGAGGGCAAGCAGCCCATCTGCGTCGAGGCCTGCCCGCTGCGCGCCTTGGAGTGGGGAGACCTGGATGAGCTCAAGGCCGCCCATCCCGACGCCGTTGCCGGCATCGCTCCGCTGGCCGATCCGTCCCTGACCGTTCCGAGCCTGCTTATCAAGGCATGTCCTGCCGCCAAGGAGCCGGGCGATACGACGGGCTTCGTGGCGAACGAGCTCGAGGTCTAGATTCTCGCGCGTTCGGGCATCGCGTCGCGTTCGCCATATGCGAGAAGCATGAGATAGGCGGTCCCGTTTCACGACGGGGCCGCCTGTTCGTCGTGAAGGGCTTCGGGCCGACGCTTCGCGGCCGGCGCGTTTCGTCTTGCGCTTTCGAGCGCCGGGTTCTTTTCGTACAATAAGAAGCTGTTTGCGTCGAAAGGGGGAGGTTTTGGCGCGCGGATTCTTTTTCGACAATACGCGCTGCACGGGATGCCGTACGTGCATGGTCGCTTGCGCCGACTACCACGATCTTGCGGCGGGCCACGTGTATCGTCGCGTGATCGATTACGAGGGCGGTTCGTGCGGGGCGGATGCCGACGGATGCGTTCGACGAACCTCCTATGCCTATCATGTTTCAGTGGCATGCAATCACTGCGAACGCCCCGAGTGCGTGCATGTGTGCCCGACGGGAGCCATGCATAAAAACGAGCTGGATTTGGTATGCGTCGATGCCAAGAAGTGCATCGGGTGCGGCTATTGCACCGTCGCGTGTCCGTATCATGCCCCGTCGATCGACGAGTTCACGCGTCAAAGCTCGAAATGCGACGGATGCTCGAGCCGTGTGGCGGAAGGCAAACAGCCCATTTGCGTAGAAGCATGCCCGCTCAGGGCGTTGGCGGCGGGCGAAGTCGATGAGCTGAAATCGATTCGCTCCGACGCTGTATCAGATATCCTCCCGCTGCCCGATTCGTCCTATACGAGGCCGAATCTTTTCGTGCTTTTATCGCCTGCGGCGGCCGATGCGAAGCGCGGGGAGGGAAAGATCGCCAACCCCGAGGAGTTGGGCGACCTAGGAGGCGAATAAGGCGTCTTCGCACGCTGCCAAGGGGGGCGTCCCGTTCAAGGAGGATAGATGGTTCAGGAGAAAACGTATCGCATCGTCGACCGGGAACGCAGCGACGGGGCGCTGCATGACGAAGGCTTCATCGAAGCATTCGCCGCCTGCGCCGATATTCTCGGGGCCTGCTTCGTGTTCCATCCCGTGAAAGAGCGCGCATCGGATGCCTTCGCCATGCTGCGCGATATCGATGTCGCCATCGATTGGCCGTTCGGCGAAGAATCAGCACGCGTGCAGGCGGCCCGCCATTTCGAGCAAGGAGCGGGCGAATTCCCCGAAGCGGTATCCGAAGAATTCACGCGTCTTTTGCGCGGGGCGGGTTTTTCGCCCGCGCCTCCGTGGGGGTCGGTCTACATGGACCGCGAGAAGGTGATGTATGGACGCACGTGGGTCATGCTGCGTGACTGGATGCGCGCCCACGGCGTCAGCGGCCTGTATGCCGAAAACGACCCCGAAGACCAGTTCGGCCGTCTGCTCGTTCTTGCCGCGAAGGTTGCGCGCGATCGCCCCGATCTTCTGTGCGAGTTGCTCGGCGACCACGTGCTGTGTTGGTCGGACCGTTTTCTCGGGGCATTTTCGAACGCCGCGCTTACCGGTACTTATCGCGGTCTGGCTTTACTGTGCAAAGCGACGCTTGACGACGTGCGAGAGCTTCTTGCAATTGAGCCTGCCGTGCGCAGGATATATAGGTAGGCATCATGGGAATGGGATTCAGCGGAGGGTCGCTTGCGGTATTCACGGTGCTCGCCCCGGCAGGCGCCGTGGCTTTCGCCATTGCTGCGGCGTTTCTTCTGACGCATCGCAGTCTTCCGGATGTCGTGCGCAGCAGGATGAATCATGCGCTTATAGTGCCGCTGGCTGTTGCATGGGCGGGATTCATCGCGTCTGCCACTCATCTGGGAACGCCGGCGAACGCTCTTCATGCGGTGGAGGGCATAGGTCGCTCGCCCCTGTCGAACGAGGTTGCGGCGGTCGTGGCGTTTCTGTTCGCGGCCGGCGTGTACTGGCTTTATACGTACAAGGTCTCGTATTCCCGCCGCTTTGCCGATTTGCTTGCAGGCGCGTCCGTCGTCGCATGCGCGGCAATGGTGGCCATGATGGCGCTCGCCTATTCGGTGCCGACCGTTCCCTCGTGGGACACGTGGCACACTCCTGCCAACCTCTGTCTTTCCGCTTTGACAGGGGGTATGTCGCTCGGGGCTGCGATGATGCACGCGTTTCGTCCCGAAACGCGACGATGGCACGCATGCGCCCTTCGTATTCTGCCGGTGCTTATAGTGCTGTCGACCGGAATGCTGGCGTGGCATTCGTCGTTTCTTGCCGGGGTCTCCAACAACGTGGCTAACGCCGCCGATTCCGTGCCTGCCTATGCGGCGTCCATCGTCGCATTCCTGGCGCTTGCTTCGGCGGGCTGGTTCATGCAGCGACGTTCTTCGAAGGCCGCCGGTTGGACTGCTTGCGCCCTCGATATCGGCGGATGCTTGCTCGTCTTTTCCGCCATGCTGATAGCCAGGCTTCCGTTCTACGCATCCTATCTGTCGGCCGGATTCTGATCGATCGTGCATTTTATCGAGGCGCCGATCGCGGCGTTTTCCGCAATCGGCGCCTCGTTCGCCGGGCCATGGCGTCCGCCCTCCGTTTCCGGAGGGCTTTTCTGTGCTTTGTTCACTTCATCGCTCTGCTGTGCTATACTATCAGCCAAGCACTTTAGCATACTAAAGTGACGGAGGAACATATCGAGGAAAACGTTTCAGAAAGCAAGGGTGACGAAATGAAGAAGAAGCTGTCTTTGATCATCGCCTTCGTGGCGGCAATGGCCCTTTCGGCCGTCATGTTGGCTGGCTGCGGCGGCGGTGGTGCGACCGCCGAAAGCGAGCCTCAGGGGGCTCCTGCCGAAGGCGCCGAGTTCATCGTCGGATTCGACCAGTCCTATCCGCCGTACGGCTTCGTCGGCAACGACGGCAACTACACCGGTTTCGACCTCGACCTGGCTGCCGAGGTGTGCGAGCGCAACGGCTGGAGTTTGGAGATCACCAGGATGTTCGGCTCGATGCCGGCTTCCTTCAGGGCTTGCATTTGTTCGCTTCGCAGCATTCCCAATGCTGCGGACAGGCCTGCCGCGCCTGCGCCGACGATTACTGCATCATACATATCTTCAACATGCTTCGGACTCATAGCAACGATTTTCGCACAAGGTGTGACCTCATTGCGGTTTGCCGGTTGGCGGGTTTGCCGCTGCATGCGTGGTTATGCGTGTCTGATGCGTATGTTTTCGATGGATTCCGTTGATCTGTGCAGGCTTGGCGGTGGCGTTGTTGGGCGTGATGTCATGTGGCGCTTGCGTCGGTGATGGTGATGTTGCCATGCTGTGTGCAGATAAGTCCGTTGAGTTCCATTAATCCCAGCTCCATGCTGATTCGTGAGATTGAGTATTCTCCGGGATTGCTTTCGGCCAGGATGGCGAGTAGACCGTCAGTGGAGACGTGGCCGTATTTCGCGCTGCATGTTCGTATGGCTTTGAGTATGGCTGCAGTGGCGTTGGTTGGTTGCGACAGACTGGTGTCGGTTGACTCTTCCGACGGTTCGTCGTCGTTGTCTGCCGCGTCGGCTGATTGCGGGCGATGCGCTGCGTGGCAGAATTCGTCGATATCGGTCAGCGAGCAGATGATGGAGGCTTGGCCTTCTTGTATGAGTCGGTTGCATCCTGTGTTGTGAGGCATGGTTACATCTCCTGGCACGGCGAATACACGGCGGTTGAGTTCGTTGGCCCATCCTGCGGTGTTAAGCGCGCCGGAGCGTGCGCGTGCCTGGGCTACGATGAGGGTGGATGATAGCGCCGCTATCAGGCGGTTCCTGATAAGGAATCGTCTGGCTTCCGGAACGGTTCCGGGGCAGAGTTCCGAGATGAGCGCGCCGGAATGGTTGATGATGGTTTCGAAGAGGCGCTCGTTGCTTTTCGGACCGATATAGTTGAGTCCTCCGGCGAATACCGCGACGGTGCGTCCTGCG
>USLD01000106.1 GCA_900555495.1 uncultured Slackia sp.
GACTTGTCGCCTTCCGCTTTCATACTCTAGTCTAGTAAAGTGCATTCGTGAAGTTAAAACCGCGTGAATTGAGCTTATTTTTGCAATAAAGCGTATAAACGGACGAAATCGAGACGAAATCAGCTCGCGCGGCGTTCGGCTCGCGCCTCCTGCAGCGCTCGCAAGCCGCGATGGATGTAGACCGCGGTAGTGGCAAGGGCCATGACGAGACCGGCATAGACGAACCAGATTCCCCAGGAAACGGGCTCTCCGTTGAATCCAGGGAGCCACGCCAGATCGCACATGCCCAAGGCGGGAATCAGGGGCCAGTTCAGCAGCAGGCCGGCGAAGCCGACGAACAGAAGCGTAGTGGCTACTTTTCCGGGGAACACGACGGCGATGCGTTTTTTGTAACGCAACAGGAACGCCCCGCCGACCAGGAGGAACAAATCGCGGGCGATCACGACCACGATAATCCACAGCGGAAGACGCCCGACGAGCAGAAGACCTACTACGCCTACGATCATAAGAATGCGATCGACCGCGGGATCGAGAAGCTGGCCGAGACGCGAAACGGTATGGGTGCGGCGTGCGAGCTGGCCATCGACGAAATCGGTCGAGGCCGCCAACGCGAACAGAAACGTGGCAAGGATGTCGTGCCCTTCGAAAAGGGATACGAGATATGCAGGCACCATGCACAGCCGGATGAACGAAATCACATTCGCAAGCGTGAATATTCTATTGGTGACCTGTTCCTGCTGCCCCATGGAAATCTCTTTCAAAACGAATCGAACAACGCTTGTCGCCACGCGGCAAACGGCTGTCGATTGTATCAGGGTTTTCGTGGGCGCGACGGCGCCATCGGCCATATTCGCGATACCGTCACGGACTCGTTGAGAAAAGTTGAGAAACGCTACACGAAACGAGCACGGACAAAGCCTGCAAGCGGCCCCGTCGTGCTCGGGAACGAACGAAGGCCGATGCGCGCATTCGTCGCATCGGCCTTCGGGGCGAATCGATCGAATTCCTTACTCCCCTGTCGCCTCGCGAGCGGCCTTTGCAGCGAGGGCAGCCTTGACGCGCTCCGCCTTTTCGGCCTCTTTCGCAGCGGCTGCGGCCTTCTCTTCCTCGGAAGGCTCGGGTTTGAGGAGCGTTTCGACGCTCTTTTGCGGAGCAGGTGCGGGATAGTTCGGATCCATCGTCAGCGAGTCCTTCGGGCATTCGCGCACGCAGGTCCCGCATTGAACGCATCTGAAGCGGTCGATTTGCCAGAATTCTTCTTTCTTGACCACTTTGATGGCGTCGGTCGGGCAGCGCTTCTCGCAGATGCCGCACAGGATGCACGTGTCGATATCGTTGAGAATCTGGCCTTTAAGTCCTTCGGGCTGATAACGCTTCTGCGCCGGATACATGATGGTCTCCGGCTTCTTGAACAGCGAACGCAGGGTCATCTTCCCCAGTTTGAAGTTTCCCATCGCGTCCTACCTTTCAGAGCAGCTGATACACGGATCGATAGTCAGGATGACCATGGGCACGTCGGCCAGGTCGCATCCCTCGAGCGCCTTCACCATGCCGGCGAGGTTCTGGCTGGTGGGCGTACGCATGCGCATGCGGTCGAGGTTCTTGGTGCCGTTGCCGCGCGCGTAGTAGTAGCACTCGCCGCGCGGCTGCTCGAGCACGCTTGCGGCCTGCGAGCCCGCCGGAGGCGTCAGCTTGCTCTTCTCGCCGATGCCGTCATGGGGCATCTTCGCGGCCAGCTCCTTGATGATGGCGATCGATTGGTTCACCTCGAGTGCGCGCACCTTGCAGCGGGCGTAGCAGTCGCCCTCGTCGGAGAGGATGGGCTCGAAACCCTCGAGATCGCCGTAGCCGCCGCGGCCGAGCATGCGGGCGTCATAGGCGACATTGGAAGCACGGCCGAACGGACCGACCATGCACAGCGCTTCGGCTTCTTCCTTGGACAGATAGCCGACGCCGCAAAGCCTGCTTTTCACGGAGGTATCCTTCAGGAAAGTGTCCGTGATTTCCTTGTATTCGGATTCGATGCTGTCGAGCTTGTCGATGATGGCCTTCATCATGACATCGTCGATGTCGCGGTTCACGCCGCCGATACAGACGGCGGACAGGATGACGCGGCCGCCCGTCGTGGCCTCGAAGATGTCGAGAACGCGCTCGCGCAGGCGCCAGCAGTGCATGAACAAGCTCTCGAAGCCGAACGCGTCGGCCGCAAGTCCCATCCACAGAAGGTGGGAGTGCATACGCGAAAGCTCGTGCAGAATCACACGGATGTATTCGGCGCGCTTGGGCACCTCGACCCCCATGAGATCTTCGACCGTCTCGGCATAGCCGAGGGAATGACCGAAACTGCAGATACCGCAGATTCGTTCGGCTACGTAGATGAACTGATGGATGTCTCGCGTTTCCACGAGTTTCTCGAGACCGCGATGGATGAAGCCGATTTGAGGAATGGCCTCGATGACGCGCTCGTCTTCCACCACCAGGTCGAGATGGAGCGGCTCGGGCAGCACCGGGTGCTGCGGGCCGAAGGGAATGACCGTCGCTTTGCCCATGCTATTCGCCGCCTTTCTTCTCGGCGGCAACGCGCGCCGCCTTCGCTTCCATGGCCGCGCGCACTTTGGCGGCCTTTTCCGGATCCATGCCTGCGAGCTTCTGCTCGAGCTCATCGCGTTTCGCGTTTTCGGCCGCCGCCTTCTCCTTGGCGGCTTTCGCCTCCATGGCAGCG
Source organism: uncultured Slackia sp. (assembly GCA_900555495.1). Taxonomy (GTDB): domain Bacteria; phylum Actinomycetota; class Coriobacteriia; order Coriobacteriales; family Eggerthellaceae; genus Slackia. The sequence continues at coordinate 2,723 of USLD01000106.1, forward strand.
CGTACCTTGGCCGCCTTCTCGGGGTCCATACCCGCCAGCTTGGCTTCGAGGTCGTCGGCGGGCTTGTCTTTGCCTGCGGCCTTGGCAGCCTTCGCCGCCGCAATTTTGGCGGCCTTCTCGCGCGCGGCTTTTTGCGCCGGCGAGATGACGGTCATGGGCTTGTCCATGGCCACCTTGTAGAAGTTGCCGGCGAAGTCGATAGCGATGTCGGTGATGTTCAGGCCGAACAGGTCATGCGCTTCGTTTTCGAACGGGAATGCCGCCAAATAGAAGCCTGTGACCGACGGAACGGTTTCCGTTGCCGTATCGATACCGCAGATAGTGTAGTTTTCCAGGCGATCGTCCTTCATGAAGGCATAAAGGGCGTCGATGCCCTGCTCCGTGTTGACGCACAGCATCTGGACGAAGCGGTAGCCGTCGTTGCGCTTCTTTTCCGCAAGCGCGAGCAAATCGGCCGTCTGGATGGTTTCGAACGTGGTATGCAATGCCATTGTCCTACTCCCCTTTCTTCTTCGAGGCCGCGAGCGCCTTCGATTTCTCTTCGAGAATGGCGAGACCCTGGACGACGCCGTCGATGATCGCCTCGGGGCGCACCGCGCATCCAGGAACGTAGACGTCGACCGGGATGGCCTTGTCCACGCCGCCGATGATGTTATAGCAGTCGTGGAAGATACCTGCCGAACATGCGCAAATCCCGCATGCCACGACGACCTTCGGCTCGACCATCTGGTCGTAGATTTCCTTGACCACGCCGATGTTCTGCTCGTTCACCGAACCGGTGACGAGGAAGATGTCGGCGTGTTTGGGGTTGCCCGTATTGATGATGCCGAATCGCTCGACGTCGTAGAGAGGCGTCAATGCGGCAAGCACCTCGATATCGCAGCCGTTGCAGCTGCTGCCATCGTAATGGATGACCCAGGGCGATTTTGAAACACTGCTCATGATTGGCTCCTACGCGAAGATGATGTACAGCACGAGACCGAGGATGTTGACGAGGCCCGCGACGAGCGAGACGATCCAGGCCCATTTCAGGCAGGCCTGCCACTTCACGCGCGCGAAATTGTTATCGATCCAGATCTCAAGGAAGTAGACGGCTGCCGCCACGACGATGGCAAGTGCAATGGACGCAGGGTTGGACCAGACGAAGAACATTGCCACCCAGGCCATGAACAGCACGTTCTCGCACCAGTGCATCACTTCCACCTTGGCGAGCGTGCGACCGGACATTTCCGTGGTCACGCCTTTGACGAGTTCCTGGTGGGCATGGTGCGAATAGGACAGGTCGAACGGCGACTTGCGCAGCTTGATGGTCAGCACGAAGAGCAGGCCGATGAAAATCGGCCAGGCGGCGACGATCATCGGGGCCCCGCCGTAGAACACGCCCGCCACATCGAAGGTGCCCATGGTGAGCAGCATGCCCACCGCTACGAACAAGATCATAGGCTCGTAAGACATGACCTGCAGGATTTCACGGTCGGCGCCGATTTCCGCATAGGGCGAACGCGACGAATACGCGGCCAGAATGAAGAACAGGGCCGACAGCGTGATGACGAACACGCACAGAAGCAGGTTGCCGCCGGAGTAGAAGATGCCGCCGGCGATGAGCGCGAACATGAGCGCCATGGTGATGTAGGTTCCTTCGACCGTGTTGACGCTCACATCGTCTTTGGCGATAAGCTTGCGCACGTCGTAGTACGGCTGCAGCAGCGGAGGACCGACACGGCCCTGCATGCGGGCGCTGATGATGCGGTCGATACCTGCCAGCAGGCATCCGAGAACAGGGCCGATGACGAGGAAGGCGACGATGCCGATCAGCGTAGAGAACACGCTTTCATTCAGCGAGGCGGTCTGCAGGTACAAGGGCAACGAAACGGAACCGAGCGCGCCGCCTACGAAAATGCTCGCGACGATGCATACGACGAGCACGGCAGCCGTAATCACGGTTGCAGGCTTGTCGAGGCGCTTCTCGCCGAAGATGCCTTCGAGATACCAATTGCGAGAGGTGGCTTCGCGCTCGCCGCCGAGAGCGCCTTTGAAGACGCGCTTCGAGGAATCGACGGTGATGCCTGCCATATAGACGGGCACGACCTTCTTCTTCGCCTTTCCGAGCGTACCGAAAAGCACCACGACGATAAAGGCGACGATGACGGCCATAATAGCCATATTATCGAAGCCGATGGCAAGCGGGGCCATGCCGTAGACACCGGTCAGGTAAGGCTCGACGAATACAGAAGAAATGAACGGCATGCCGACGCAGCAGGCTACGACCAGGGCGGCCATCAGCAAAATGGCACCCCATTCGGTCTTGTTGACCGAAAGCTCTTCGTTCTCGCGATGAGCGGCGATGCCGGCGAGCTTGCCGAGCCATTTGCCCCAGAACATAAAGGTGGCCGCGCTGCCGAATGCCAACAAGACCAGCAAAAC
>USLD01000107.1 GCA_900555495.1 uncultured Slackia sp.
CAACCGCGCACCTACCCTGCATCGTCTGGGCATCCAGGCCTTTGAGCCGGTGCTGGTCGAGGGCAAGGCCATCAAGCTGCATCCGCTGGTCTGCACCGCGTTCAACGCCGACTTCGACGGCGACCAGATGGCAGTCCATGTGCCGCTGGGCAACGAGGCTCAGGCCGAGGCCCGCGTGCTCATGCTGTCTTCCAACAACATCAAGAGCCCTGCTCACGGTCGTCCGCTGACCATTCCTACCCAGGATATGATCATCGGTCTGTACTACCTGACCGCTGTGCGCGACGGCTTCCCGGGCGAGGGTCGCGTCTTCGTCGACTTCGACGACGCCCTGAACGCCTACGACGCCCGCGCCGATCTTGACCTGCAGGCCAGGATCAGCGTCCGCCTGAACCGCGACATGCAGGTGGCCACGGCCTACGGCGTGTTCGAGGACCACAAGGCCGGCGAGCGCATCGAGACCAGCGTCGGCCGCATCACGTTCAACGCCGTGCTGCCCGAGGACCATCCGTTCATCAACTACGAGATGAACAAGAAGGAAATCGGCCGCCTGATCGAGGACTGCTGCAACCGTTACAGCCTCTCCGAGATGCCCGCCATCCTGGACGGTCTGAAGGACGCCGGCTTCCACTACGCCACGCGCGCAGGCATCACCGTGTCCGTCTTCGACGCGACGGTTCCGCCGAACAAGGCAGAGCTGCTTGCCGCCGCCGACGACAAGGTCGCCGCGATCGACGAAGACTACGAGATGGGCCTCATGAGCCCCGAAGAGCGTCATAAGCAGGTTATCGACATCTGGAACGAGACGGCCGACAAGGTCGGCGACGCCATGGCCGATAACTTCGACAAGTTCAACCCCATCTACATGATGGCGTTCTCCGGTGCACGAGGTAACATCAAACAGATTCGTCAGCTCGCCGGTATGCGAGGCCTCATGGGCAACACGAAGGGCGGCACGATCGACCGCCCCGTTAAGTCGAACTTCCGCGAGGGTCTGTCGGTTCTGGAGTACTTCATCTCCACGCACGGCACCCGTAAGGGTATGACCGACACCGCGCTTCGTACCGCCGACTCTGGTTACCTGACCCGTCGTCTGGTCGACGTCGCGCAGGACGTCATCGTTCGCGAAATCGACTGCGGTACCACCGAGGGCGTGCCTTACCCGCTGCACAACGAGAAGGGCGAACTCGACGAGAACCTGATCGGCCGCTGCCTGGTTGCCGACACGGGCGACTTCAAAGAGGGCGAGTACCTGTCCTCGATGGAGGACCTCAAGGCGCTCGAGGCCGCAGGCATCGACGAGGTCGTCATCCGTACGGTCATGACCTGCCATGCCGAGCACGGCGTCTGCCAGAAGTGCTACGGCTGGGACCTGGCCACCGGCCGCCCGGTCAACATCGGCACCGCTGTCGGCGTCATCGCCGCTCAGTCGATCGGCGAGCCCGGCACGCAGCTGACGATGCGTACGTTCCACGCCGGCGGCGTCGCAGGCGACGACATTACGCACGGTCTGCCCCGTGTCACCGAGCTTTTCGAGGCGCGCAAGCCTAAGGGCCTCGCCGTCCTCGCCGAAATCGGCGGCACGCTGCAGGTGTCTTCGGACAAGACCACGAAGACCCTCACGGTCCATGACCAGGAAGGCAACTTCCGCGAGTACGTGGTTTCCGCCCGCGCCCAGCTTCTGCCCGGCATCTTCGACGGTTGCCAGGTCAAGCCCGGCCAGCAGCTCACCAAGGGTTCTGTGAACCCGCACGACCTGCTGCGCCTGACCGACCCCAACACCACGCTGCGCTACATCGTGGCCGAGGTCCAGGACGTGTACGTGTCCCAGGGCGTCGACATCAACGACAAGCACATCGAGGTCATCGCGCGTCAGATGCTGCGCAAGGAAGTCGTCATGGATGCCGGCGATTCCGACCTTCTGCCGGGACGCCAGGTCAACCGTCACGAGTTCGAGCGCATCGCCGACGAGCTCATCGCCGAAGGCAAGCAGCCGCCGGTGGGCCAGCCTCTGCTGCTGGGCATCACCAAGGCGTCTCTCGCCACCGACTCGTTCCTGTCGGCCGCTTCGTTCCAGGAGACCACCAAGGTCCTCACGGACGCTGCGATCGAGGGCAAGACCGACGTCCTGTCCGGCCTGAAGGAGAACGTCATCATCGGTAAGCCGATTCCTGCCGGTACGGGCCTCGCTCGCTACCATCAGGTGGGTCTGACCTACAAGGGTCAGTCCGTCGGCGGCGAAATCGAGGACCAGCTGCCCGATTACGCTCCGTCCGAGCTGCGCGAGATCGAGGACCTGCTGCCTCAGCCGCAGGATTGGTCGCTCGATGAGAACTACATGAACGGCTACTCCAGCTACTTCGGCGGCAGCAGCTTCCGCGGCGGTCGCGCCCAGCAGCTCTCCGACGAGGACGCGCGCCTGTACCTCTACGACGACCTGGGCGTGTCCCAGCGCTGGGCCAACAAGTTCAGCGAGGCAGGCATCGAGACGGTTTCCGACCTGGTCGGCTACACCGAGGACGAACTGCTGCGCATCGAGGGCATCGGCGCGAAGGCGCTCGAGGAGCTCAAAGCCGGCCTCAACGAGCATGAGCTCGGCTACCTGCTCGAGGACGACCTGTCTGCTTCGAGCGACGACATGAGCCAGCTGCTCGACATGGTGTTCAGCCCCGATGACACCATCCTCATCGGCGGCGACGCTCCGGCCACCTTCAATACCGAAGGTGAGGAGATGCTCGGCGAGGCCCTGCCTCCCCGCAGCTATCACCGCGACCTGAGCGAGCTCGACGCTCTGCTTGGCGGCCTGGGCGACCTCGGCTTCGGCGAGACCTCGGAAGAGTCCGAGTCCGCTAAGGAAGACGAGGAATAAGCTTCGGCTTAAGGGTCGATACCCGGTTCTTCAAAGCGGCGATCCCGAAAGGGGTCGCCGCTTTTTTGTCCTGGACGACAGGGCGGGTGGAGTCCTTCTTGTAAGCGGGTTGATGGGGTGCCTGCGCCGCTACGCGCTTTCGGGCACTTGTTGCTTCGATGCGTGCTTCGTTCTTTGCCGCGCTACCGCATTCGGCCGTTCATCGCGCTTTGCTGCTCTTAGAGTTTCCGTTTATGCGTATTATGTTGCGTTTTTGCTTCTTCTATGCGCTATTCGACCATGATTCTCCTCGAATCGATTTTCCGTCGATTCGTATGTGATAGGGTAGGGGCTGAAATCTTACAAGCTAAAGCGCTGATCGCTCGTTTCTAAGCGATTCGCGCCGCGAAGGAGCATGCATCATGGCAGTCGAAGGTCAGGTTACCGAGCGTATCAAGGAAATCGCGGCAGCGACGGAAGATACCATCATCGCCGACCGTCGTTATTTTCACGCGCACCCCGAACTTTCCGGCAAGGAGGTAAGTACGGCGGGAACCATTTGCGCGCGGCTTGCGCGCATGGGCATTCCGTACGAGCGCGTCGCCAAGACGGGCGTTATCGCCACGATCGCAGGAACCGCCGATGACGCCTACGATGCAGAAGGGACGCCTCGTCGACGCATCGCGCTTCGCGCCGATATCGATGCCCTTCCTGTGGTCGAGCGCACCGACCTTCCGTACGAATCCGAAAACACGGGCGTCATGCATGCATGCGGCCATGACTGCCATATCGCGATGATGCTCGGCGCCGCGCGTATTCTCATGCAGATGCGCGATCAGATTCATGGCGAGGTGCGTATCCTCTTCCAGCCCGCCGAGGAAATTTCCATCGGTTCCCGCATGATGATCAACGCAGGCGCGCTCGATGGTGTCGACGGCGTGTTCGGCATGCATATCTGGAGCGAAATCGAAGCAGGCAAGATCTCTGCCGCCCCCGGCCAGCGCATGGCCCACACCGACTGGTTCCGCGTCGATATCGACGGCGTGAGCGCGCACGGCTCCATGCCTCACAAGGGCGTCGACGCCGTCGTCGTTGCGGCCGAGCTGGTCGTGGCCTTGCAGGTTCTGGTCAGCCGCGACATTTCTCCGTTCGAGCCGCTGGTCGTCACCGTCGGCGAGGTGCATGGCGGAGAGGCGCGCAACATCATGGCGGGTTCGGCTTATCTGACGGGCACGGTGCGTACGTGGAGCGAGAAGACCCGCGCCGCCATGCCCGAGCGCCTCAAGCATTTGATCGACCGCTCTGCGGGCGCGTTCGGCGCCACGGCCAAGCTGACGTACGAAGCGGGCAATGCCGGTTTGCGCAATGACGAAGAAAGCGCTTACCGTGCACAGCGCAGCGTTCGCAAGCTCTTCGGCGACGAGGCCTTGTGCGACTACGAGGGCACGCTTGCGGGCGAGGACTTCGCCGAATATCTGGCGCGCGTCCCCGGTGCTTTTCTCTTCCTCGGCTGCGGCAATCCCCATATAGGCGCCGTGCACCCGCAGCACAGCTGTTACTACCGCGTCGACGAAAGCGTGCTCGCCAAGGGCGCCATGGTGTCCGCGCAGTATGCGATCGACTTCCTGAACGAATAGCGTGAACTCTCGCTTCATGCCGCCGTCGGCCGTCTGGTCGGCGGCGGTTTTTCGTTTGCCGCGCCATATCGCGCGGCATGGTTTCGCCGCAGGGGCCGGCTTTTTCCATCGCGCTCCGATTTGCCTTTGCTGTCGTGCGCTAAAGTGCTTTTCAACGGGTACAATAATGCGGTTCAATGCAGAAACGACTATGTTTGCAACGCGCGCGGCGCAACGGCCGCGGCACCGGGCGGGGTGCATGGCGTTGCGTGATGCCGAAGGAGCCGAGCATGACCGACCTTACGAAGAAGTACGGCACGATGGTGTTTTCCGACCATGTGATGAAGCAGCGTCTGCCATCCGACACGTATAAAAAGCTCGCGAAAACGATCAAGGAAGGCAAGCCGCTCGATCTTGATGTGGCCAATTCCGTCGCGCACGCCATGAAGGAGTGGGCGATCGAGCACGGTGCCACGCATTTCGCGCATTGGTTTCAGCCGCTGACGGGCATCACGTCCGAGAAGCACGACGCCTTCCTCGACCCGATCGGCAACGGCACGGCGATCACCAAGTTCTCGGGCAAGGAGCTCATCCAGGGCGAGCCCGATGCCTCCAGCTTCCCCTCCGGCGGCCTGCGCGCCACCTTCGAGGCCCGCGGCTACACGGCGTGGGACC
>USLD01000108.1 GCA_900555495.1 uncultured Slackia sp.
GGGCTTCTAGGGCCACGGCGACAGATGCGACGGGAGCCGATGCGGCCTGCTCGGCATCTGCCGCGGAAGCCGGCGCTTCGAACGGTAGCTGCGGCTGCAGGGGCTGCACCATACCGGAGATGAGCTTTGCCTTGGCGGCGCGCTTGGACTTGCCGGTGGCGCCCAGCGCGCGGGCGGCCTCCTCGGCCTCGCGAGCCTTCTGCGCCATGAATGCGGCGGCGGAGGTGTCGAGCTGGACCTCGGTGTGCGTGCGGGGACGCTCGACGTCGGCAACCTCGCCGGCATGCATGACCACCAGGCCGCAGTCGCTCTCCTTGACGAAATCGACCATGCGCGGATCGGTGAAGCCCGTCACGTCGTTGACGATGGACGCACCCACGCGGACGGCCGCCTTGGCGACCTCCACATGGCGGGTGTCGATGGACACAACGGCGCCGGCCTTGGCGAGCGCTTGCACGACCGGCAGCACGCGGCGTGCCTCGGTGTCGGGATCGACCGGAGTGAAGCCGGGACGGGTCGACTCGCCGCCGACGTCGATGATATCGGCGCCATCGTCGAGCATCTTGAGGCCGTGCGCGATCGCGGCGTCGGTATCGAGGTGCTCGCCACCGTCGCTGAAGGAATCGGGCGTGACGTTGAGGACGCCCATGATGCGCGGGCGGTCGAACTTCAGCTCGTATTTTCCGCAGCGCCAAACTTTGGAATCGCGTGCCATGAGGATCCTTTCGAAACAGACAAACTCGTTCTATTGTATCCAGACCATTCGTTTTACGTTGCGCGAATGTCGTGACGCACAGGCGGGACGGGCAAACACGAACGGCGCCCGGAGTGCGGAGGGCGGCGGCAACCAGGCGAGGCTTTCGCCGAACCGCAATCGCAGCGCCACCGCCATCTAGTATAGTTAGCCATGCGATCCCCTGCTGGGCCCATTTCATCGGCGCGCGCAGCGCCAGACGGGCCCTTCGACATATCCGGCGCTGTGCGCCGCCGAAGGAGACCATCATGACCGACACCGCTTCCCGCACGCTCAAGCTCGCCTCGTGGAACGTCAACGGCCTGCGCGCCGTGCTCAAGAAGGACCCGAGCTTCACCGACATCGTGGCCGAACTCGACGCCGACATCCTCGGCCTGCAGGAGACCAAGCTGCAGGAGGGTCAGGTCGAACTCGACCTCCCCGGTTATCACCAGGTGTGGAGCTACGCCGAGCGCAAGGGCTACTCCGGCACGGCCGTGTTCACGCGCGAGGAGCCCCTTTCCGTGCGCCACGCAGACGCCGTGCTCGCAGCCGGGCGCGCCGCGGGCCTCTCCGACGACGAACTCGAACTGGTCGCCGTCGCCGCCACCGAGGGCCGCGTGTGCGCCCTGGAGTTCGAGCGCTTTTGGTTCGTGGACGTGTACACCCCCAACGCGCAGGGCGAGCTCGCCCGCCTAAGCACGCGCATGGCTTGGGACGACGCCTACCGCGCCTTCCTGCGCTCACTCGAGGACGAAACGGGCAAGCCGATTGTGACCTGCGGCGATTTTAACGTCGCGCACAACGAGATCGACCTCAAGAACCCCAAGTCCAACCGCGGCAACGCCGGCTTTTCCGATGAGGAGCGCGCGAAGTTCGGCGAGCTGCTCGACGCCGGCTACACCGACACGTTCCGCGCCGCCAACCCCGACCTGGAGGGCGCCTACAGCTGGTGGAGCTACCGCTTCAACGCGCGCAAGAACAATGCCGGCTGGCGCATCGATTACTTCCTGGTAAGCGACTCGATCGCCGACCGCGTGCGCGCCACCGGCATCCGCAACGACATCTTTGGCTCCGATCACTGCCCCGTCACGCTGGAGATCGAGCTGTAGGGCAAGCGCGCAGACGCTACAGCCCGTACTTGCGTACGACCCGCCCGATGCGTCGCGTCCACGGGTCGTACAAAACCGCGAGGAACAGGGCGGTCGCCACGCCGTGCATCGCGTCGAACGGCAACGACGCGGCCACGTAAGCCAGCGCGCCGGCCCATGTGAGCGGACGTACGAATCCCAGCACACCATATGCATTGATGATCACGCCGTATAGGGCGCCGGATGCCAGCCCCATGAGCACGAGCGCCCATACGCGCGGGCGGCCAGCCGTGCGATCCTCGAACACGCCAGACCGAGCCAGCATGCCGCCCACGTATCCCACCACGCCCCAGGCATACATCTGCCATGGGCTCCACAGCCCCTGGCCAAAAAAGAAATTGCTGGTAAGCGCCGCGAGCGCACCGACCATGAAGCCGTTGCGCGGGCCCAACGTCGCGCCGGCGATGATAGCGATCGCGGAAAGCGGCTTGAAGTCCGGAATGGGCGCGAACAGGATGCGCCCCGCCGCCGCGCCCGCGGCGAGCACCAGCGTGGGCATGATCTGGCGCAGCGCAGGCTGGCTCCGTTCGTACCCCAGGAAGAACAGAACGAGCACCAGCGTCACGACCACCATCATGAGCAGTGCGGCGTTTGCCGCCCCCGTCAGCAATGCCGCGCCCATGACCAGGGGAACTGCAGCCAGCAGTGCAATTTCGAGAACGTGTCCGCACGCGCCGCTCAAACGCATCTCATCCCCCACCATCATGGCCGGTAGAACAGGTTGTTGCGGAAGAACTCGCCCACGGGCTCCGTGCAGGCAAGCTCGCCGTCGAACATAAGCGACACGCGGTCGGCGACGCGACGCACGAACGCCAGATCGTGCGTGGATACGATGACCGCAACACCGTCGCGGCGAGCAGCCTCGATCATGCCGGCCACATGCTCGCGAGCGGCGCGGTCGAGACCCTTGGTTGGCTCGTCGAGCAGCAGAAGCCGTGGATGAACGAGGAGCAACTTACCCAAGGCGAGCATCTGGCGTTGACCGCCGGACAGGTCGTACGGATGCAGGCCGGCACGGTCGACAAGACCGAGCTCCCCCATCATGGCCCGAACCTCATCTGCACCATATCCGCCGATATGCGCCCATTCCATGAGCTCCTCGTCCACGCGCTCCTCGGCAAAAAGGGCCTTGGGGTCCTGGGGGAGCATCGCCTTGGCCGAAATCGCGGAACGCACCTCGCCCCGCTGCGCGCGGCGCGTGCCCGCGATAAGGGCGAGCAGCGTCGATTTGCCACAGCCGTTACCGCCAACCAGGGCATGCACCTCGCCCTGACGCACTTCAAGATCCAAACCGCGCAGCACCCAGTCGTCATCGCAGCCGTACCGGAACCACGCACCGCGCGCGGACACCGCGACCGGGGCGTTCTCATCGCAAAGAGCGCCACGCTCTGCCAACGCGGCCTCGCACTTGAAGCGCCCCAGGTCCTCAACCGGCCTCACGGCGCCATCCACCAGCTCGAATGCGCAGGTCGCGTAATCAGCCATCAGCTCGGGCTCGTGCGTCGCCACAACCACGGTACATCCCAGCTCCCGGTTCACGCGGAACAGGGCATGCAGGAAATTGCGCGCCGCGATGGGGTCGAGCTGCGCCGTCGGCTCGTCGAGCAGTAACACGCGCGGCTGCATGACGAGCGTCGAGGCAAGCGCCAGCAGCTGCTTGCGGCCGCCCGAGAGCGCATCCGTATCGCTGTGGAACCACGGCCCCATGCCAAAGAAATAACTCGCCTCGGCAACACGACGGCGCATCTCGCCCTGGGGCGTACCGAGGTTTTCCAAGCCGAACGCCATCTCGTGCCACACGCTGTCGCACACGATCTGGTTATCGGGGTCTTGGAACACGTAGCCGACCTCACACGCCTCGGCCCCATCCAAGTCATCTACGGGTCTGCCATACACGCGCACCTGGCCGGCGCGGTCCCCCGCAGGGGCAATCTGCGGCTTGGCCAGCGAGAGCAGCGTCGACTTACCCGAACCGGTACCTCCCACCAGCAGCGCGAACGCACCGGCGGGAACGGCCATGGACACGCCGCTCAGTACGTCGCCATGAGAGCCTGGATAGCGAAACGTCACGTCATCGTACGCGAGCGCGATACCTTCATCGCTCATGCGAACACGCTCCTCTCATACACATGCAGTGCCGCGGGAACGAACATCCAAGCGGCGTAGGGAGTGTAGCTCAGCCAAGGGCCCAAGGGCGAGAGCTGGGGATAAAACGCAAAGGACGAGGACCGCCACGCCACCGCGATGCAGAGGGCGCCGAAGGCCGCGACGAGCACCAGGCCGAACATGTCGCGCGAAGTGAAGCGATAGCGAACGTACGTGGTTCGGCGCTCCGCGGCGCCCCAGCCGCGCGCACGCATGGCGTCGGCGGTTTCCAGGGAGTCTTCCATGGCCCAGCCCATAAGCACCGAACTCTGCCGCATGCGGCGGCGCACAAGGCCGCGACGCTCGCCGGCACGCCGGCGGCCATTCTCATCGGCGCAGCTCAGAGCCACATCCTGTACATCGGCAATCACATGCCCCTGTCGCACAAAACGCGGGATGAGGCGCATCGTCATCGAAATCATGAGCGATACGACCGGCGCCGCGTTGCCGAACAGGGAGAGCACCTTGTCCTGCGGCAAGATGTCGCGGGCGGCCTGGAACCACAGGACGCTCGCCATGAACATCACCGCCATGACAGCGCCGTACAGGAGGCTCTCAGCGTACACCGGCATACCGAACGGCGAAAACAGCAACGTGCTCCCCCGCTGAGCGAACAGGGGATTCACGCAGGCCAGCAACGCGACGAGCGGCAACTGCCAACGCAAGGCGAGCAGCGTGGGACGAACACCGCGGGCAACGGCGCCGTACGCGAGCGCCCCCGCGAGGGACAGCGACACCAGCACCGGATGCGGGGCGAACATGGTCAGGCCGAGCGTGCACGCGAGAAACACCGCCGGCACCGCGGGGTGCATGGTTCCAAATGCCGTATGCCTGGGCGCCTGCGCCATCCGCTCCCCCTCTTTCTGCAAATCGCCCCTTTAAGAAACAGCCGGGCCCACCAGGACCCGGCTGCACGAGCGGCGAACGAGCCGCCGCTCACATTGAACATGTTCGCTACATCGCGAAGTCGCCGCCCACGAGCGTGCTCACAGACTGCTCGTAGTACACGGCGGAGATGGTCTCGGCGAACTCGCCGGCAACGGAGATGGTCTTGATCTTGCCACCCTCCT
>USLD01000109.1 GCA_900555495.1 uncultured Slackia sp.
CAAAACTTATTTTTATATTAATTTTTTGATGTACCTTTGAGGACACACAAAACAGACGAATATGACAAAAATAGGAACAACCTTATCTGAAGTCGGTAAAAAAGCTCTTCTATGCGGTTCAGGAGAGTTAGGTAAAGAAGTTGCAATCGAATTGCAACGGTACGGAGTAGAAGTCGTAGCTCTGGATAAATATCCTAATGCTCCGGCTATGCAAGTAGCTCATCGTTCATATGTCCTTTCGATGTTGGACGGAGTACGTTTACGGGAAATTATAGAGGCGGAGAAGCCTGATTATATTATTCCGGAAGTAGAAGCGATCGCTACTTCTACTTTGGTGGAACTTGAAAAAGAAGGGTTTCATGTTACTCCTACGGCGAATGCCGCTTATCTGACGATGAATCGGGAGGGGATTCGCCGATTGGCAGCCGAGACTTTAGGTATAAAGACTTCGACATATAAATTTGCTTCGACTCGGGAAGAGTTTAATGAGGCGGTTAAAACAATCGGAGTCCCGTGTGTGGTGAAGCCTATTATGAGTTCTTCAGGACACGGACAGAGCCTTGTGCGTTCGATGGCAGATATGGATAAAGCGTGGCAGTATGCACAGGAAGGCGGCCGGGCGGGAGCTGGTCGTGTAATTGTCGAGGGATTTGTGGATTTCGATTACGAGATTACGTTATTGACCGTGCGGCATATAGGAGGGACGACCTTTCTTAAACCGATCGGACATCATCAGGTCGACGCCCATCTTGGAGAAACGCGCCAACGCGCCGAAATCGGTATGCACGCCGTCGATGGGGCTCTGGTCGAGCTTGAAGTCGCCCGTGTGCAAGACGTTGCCCGCCGCAGACTGCATGAACACGCCCACGGCGCCCGGAATGGAGTGGTTCACCGCGAAGAAATCGACGATGAAGCCGCCCAGCTTGATTTCGTCGCCCGCCTTGATCTCTGCGAGCTTGGCCTTCACGCGATGCTCGTTGAACTTGCCCTCGATCAGGCCGAGCGTCATTTTGGTGCCGTAGATCGGCACCTTGCGGGACAGGTCTTTCATCAGGTACGGCAGCGATCCCGTGTGGTCCTCGTGGCCGTGGGTGATGATGATGCCGCGCAGCTTATGCTCGTTTTCGAGCACGTAGGTGTAGTCGGGAAGGATCAGATCGATGCCGGGATGGTCGTCATCGGGAAACATCAGGCCCGCATCGACGAGCAGCATGTCGTCGCCGCATTCGAACACGGTCATGTTCTTGCCGATGGCATCGAGACCGCCCAGCGGAATGATCTTGAGCTTGGCGGCGGGGTTCTTCTTCACGCCCGCGCGGCGGCGCGTGCCGCCCGTGGTCTTAGAGGCGTTGCGCGTGCGAGGCTTGGAGAAGCTCTCCTTCTCCATCTGGTCTTCCGGCGTGATTTGAGGGCGCTTGTGCTCGACCGAGACGGTCTTATGGCGCGTCGTGTTGCGGCGGCGGCGATTCTGGCTGCGCTGTTCGGATGCCGCGCCTTCGGAATCGGACTTGGATTGACCGCCGCGCGACTGGGAGCGGCCCTGTCCCTGGTTCTGACCGCGAGACGCGCGACGCGCCTCGGAACGATCGGCCGCGTTCTTCTGGGAAATATCGGCGTTCGATTCGCCGTTGATATGTTCGTTGCTCAAAACGGTAATGCTCCTTTGATATCGGACGACATGGTTGCTATACAAACATCGGCGCTCCGAGGCCGATGCTTCGTTCATAAGGAGGGCTTTCGTGCCCGGGACGCCCCGTGCGGCCTGGCGGCCGATGCGTCCGTTTCGCGATAATCAACGGTTTATTGTACCAATTAACCGCGTCTCGCTCCATCGCGCCCGGGCAGCACGTCCAAACGCCACAACTCGCCCGTGCACGACAGGCCCCGCGAACGCGCGGGCGAACGAAGGCCGCCGCTAGTCGAGGTACGCGCCTGTCTGGCGATTCCACAACCCCGCATAGACGCCGCCCGCCTCGATCAGCTCGTCGTGCGGTCCGTCTTCGACGATACGCCCGTTCTCCAGCACCACGATGCGGTCGAGGCCCGCCACCGTTGACAGGCGATGCGCCACGACCACCGCCGTGCGCCCGCGCATCAGCTCGGCGAGGGCGTCTTGCACCATCTTCTCGCTTTCGGAATCGAGCGCGCTCGTCGCCTCGTCCAAGACGAGGATCGGGCAATCGGCCAGGATGGCGCGCGCGATGGCGATGCGCTGGCGCTGGCCGCCCGAAAGCTTCACGCCGCGCTCGCCCGTGACGGTGTCGAAGCCCTGCGGCAGCCGTTCGATGAACTCGAGAGCGTTGGCGCGGCGCGCGGCCTCGCGGATCTGCTCCATCGTGGCACCGGGCCTGCCGTAGGCGATGTTCTCGGCCACGCTGCGGTGGAACAGCAGCGATTCCTGCGGCACGTAGGCGATCCGGCGGCGCAGCGATTGCTGCGTGGCGTCGGCGATGTTCTGGCCGTCGATTTCTATCCTGCCCTCCTGGATGTCGGACAGGCGCAGCAAGAGCTTGGTGAGCGTGGTCTTGCCCGCTCCGCTCGCCCCCACCAGCCCGACGCGTTGACCTGCGGGGATATGCAGGTCGAAGCCGTCGAAGACGCGGGTCTTGACGCCGCCGTCGTCGTAATCGAAGCCGATGCCCGCGAAATCGATCGAGCCCTCGCTCACTTCGAGGTCGAACGCGTCGGGCGAATCGGCCACCAGGCGCGGCTCGTCGAGCGCCGCCGTCATGCCGGACGCGTCGCCGAAGGCGCGGTTGAAGCGCTGCAGGCCGTTGTTGATGAAATTGAACTGGTTGGTCACCGTGTAGGTGTAGGTGAACATCATCACGAGCGTGCCGGGCGTGATGCCGTACCACGCGTTGCCACCGGCGATGAACACCGACGCCGCCGCCATGATCGTCACCGCGATGCAGGCGGTGACGATGCCGCGCGTAAGGGACGCCTGCATGCGTTTGGAATCGCGCGCCACCACGTCTTTGTTCGCGGCATCGAACAGGCTGCGCTCGTAGTCTTCGCGCCCGTAGGTCTTCACGGCCAGGATATTGGCCACCGAATCGGACAGCTCGCCCGACAGGTGGTTCTGCGCGCCCGCAGCCTGCTCGTTGAGATGCAGGATGCGCTTGTACATATAGTAGGAAACGCAGGCGTACAGCGTGAGCAGCGCCATAAGGATCGCCACGTACACCGGCACGCGCGGCGCCAGAATGGCGCAGGTGAAGATGATCGAGCAAGCCACCGGCAGAAACGGGAACGTGATCGTTTCGAGCAGCAGCTGATAGGCGCTCATGAACTTCGCGGTCTGGCTGACCAGCGTGCCGCCGAAACGATTGGAGTGGAAGCTCATCGATTGGTTGCACAACGCGTCGAAGCTCATCGTGGCAAGGTCGTAGGACGCCGCGATCTGCAGCTTGTACATGGCATAATCCTGCAGCTTGCTGGCCGCCTGGCCGAACACGTTGATCGCGATCAGCGCGAAAATGAAGGGACCGAACTCGGAAAACACCCGGTCGGGAGGCACGGGCCCCGCGCTCACCTTGTCGACCACCAGGCTCATCACGTACGGATTGCCGTATGAAAGCAGCGCGACGAAGAGAAACGTCGAAACCATGAGCAGCGAGAACAGTCCGAAATGCTTGCGCGTGCCCTGCCAGTAGTAGTGAAGCGTGCGCTTCGTGGTCGATGCCGCCTTCTTCTTTTCGCCATCGTCGATCGCCATGAATCCCCTTTCGTCGGACTTACGATTATGCCACAGGGCACGCGTTCTGCGACGAAGCGCCGTACGGACGATGCAGGCGCCGCCCCGTATACGACGAAGCGGCGCCGACAACGCGACGCCGCTTCGAACTTCTTGCATACGATTCCGAACGAGCGCTACAAGCCCAGCCAGAGCGCGACTTTCGGCGCGTATCCCATGATGAAGATGATCACGATCAACACGGGAATGCCCCATTTCACCCACAGGCGGCTCCATGCCGGGAACTTCATGCCCTCGCCCGCATCGGCCTCGGCGAGGAAGTTCTTCCATCCCCAGCCGAAGCGCTGCGTGCAGAAGAGCACGAAGATCAGCGCGCCGAGCGGCAGCATGTTGTTGGACACGATGAAGTCCTCGATCGACTGGATATCGCCGATGCCGGGGACGGTGACGCCCGCAAGCGCGTTGAAGCCGAACACGCACGGCAGGCTCAGAACCACCACGAGCACGGCGTTGAGCGCCACCGCGCGCTTGCGGTCGATGGCCCACTTGTCCATGGTGAAGCTGATCAGATTCTCGAACACGGCGATGACCGTGGACAGCGCCGCGAAGCTCATGAACACGAAGAACAGCGCGCCCCAGACGTTGCCGAGCGGCATCTGGCCGAACACCACGGGCAGCGTGACGAACACGAGCGAGGGGCCAGAGTCGGGCGTGACGTTGTAGGCGAAGCAGGCCGGGAAGATGATAAGGCCCGCCAGGATGGCGACGAGCGTGTTGAGCAGCGTGACGTTGACGGCCTCGCCCGTCAGGCTGCGCTCGCGGCCGATCTTCGAGCCGAAGATCTCCATCGCGGCGATGCCGAGCGAGAGCGAGAAGAACGCCTGGCCCATGGCCGCGTAGACCGCTTCGCCGAACGTGGCCCAGCCGCCTGCGAACATGCGGCTGAAATCGGGAACCAGGTAGAACTCGAGACCCTCGGCGGCGCCCGGAAGCGTGACCGAACGGATGCAGAGCGCGATCATGGCGACGAACAGGATAGTCATCATCCACTTCGTGATGCGCTCGACGCCCTTCTGCAGGCCGAGGCTGCATACAAGGAAGCCGATGACCACGGCGGCCAGCATCCAGCCCAGAAGCTCGGAAGGGTTCGCGAGCATCGACGAGAACGCCGCGCCCGTGACGTCGGCCGTGCCGCCGTCGAACATGCCCGACGCCATCTTGGGCACGTAGGCGAGCATCCAGCCCGCGACCGTGGTGTAGAACATCATCAAAATCATGCAACCGATATATCCCCACCAGGAGAACCAGTGGAAACGACGCTTCGGCTCCAAGATATCGAATGCCTGCGCGCAGCTCTTTTGGCTGGCGCGGCCCACGGC
>USLD01000110.1 GCA_900555495.1 uncultured Slackia sp.
CGCATGCAAGGGCGGTGCGCGATGAATTCGGCGTTTTCCTTCGGCAGCTATTACCAGGGCGAAAGCGTCTTGCACCGCCTGGACCCGCGCACCAAGCTGCTCGCGGGCATCGCGCTGATCGCAGCGGCGCTTCTGGCGCGCGATTTCGCGGGGCTTGCCGTGGTGGCCGCATTCGTGGCGGGGTTCTATCTGCTTGCACGCATCCCCTTCGGCTCGGCGGCGCGCTCGATCGCTCCGCTGCTGGTCATCGTGGTGCTTGCCTCCGCGCTCAACCTGTTCCTCGTGCAAGGCGGCGACGTCTTGTTCCAGTGGTGGATCGTACGCATCAGCGAAGCGGGCGTGTATTCGTGCGCCTTCATCGCCGCCAGGCTCTTCCTCATGATGGCGGGCATGAGCCTGGTCACCATGACCACCACGACCATCGACCTGACCGAAGCGTTCGAGCGTCTGCTGGCGCCGTTCGCGCGTATCGGGCTGCCGGCCCACGAGCTGGGCATGATACTGGGTATAGCGCTGCGTTTCATGCCGCAGTTCGCCGACGAACTCGTCGCCGTCTATCGAGCGCAGATCAGCCGCGGCGCAGGGTTCGCGAACAGCCCCTCGCGCGGGATCCGCATGCTTTCCTCGCTCGTGGTGCCGCTGTTCTCGAGCGCGTTTCGCCGCGCCGAAACCCTTGCCGCAGCAATGGATGCCCGCTGTTATCACGGCGCCGACGGGCGCACCCGCCTGCATCCGCTGGCCTTCGCTGCACGCGACGCGGCGGCGGCGGGCGTCATGGCCGCGCTGATCGCGCTTGCCGCCTGCGCCCACCTGGTGCTGTAGCCCGCATTTGCGCACCGTATGCGCATCGCACGACAACTCGCACGAATCGGCGCGGCGCGCCGACCGATACGCCCCCCTGGAAAGGAACAGCCATGACCGGAAACGAAACGATCCTGCAGTATCTCAACGCCGTGCCTGCGTGGTACCTGGCCACCAGCGTCGACGGACAGCCCCATGTGCGCCCGTTCAGCTTCGCCGCCGAAGAGCACGGCAAGATCTGGTTCTGCACGGCAACGACCAAAGACGTCTGGCAGGAGCTTTTGGAAAACCAGCACTTCGAAGCGACGTCCTGGTGGCCCGGCCACGGCTGGCTCATCCTGCGCGGCAAGGCGGGCCTGAAAGACGAAGCGGGCGACGCCATGCGCCGCGCGGGCTACGAGCATCTGGAAAGCCTGGGCGAGCACTACGAAGGACCCGACGACGAGACGCTCGTGTTCTTCAGCGTCGAAGACCCCCAGGCTTGGATTTGCGACCACGACGAATGGAAGCCCATCGAGCTGTAAGCACACGAACCTTCGTTCGTTTTAGGATGCATTTCAGCTATGCGGACGCCCTGCATGCGACGCATTCGCCTTCAGGCTCGCAATCGCACGAGGCATCGAACACGATGCGTTCGGGATGCGTGTACACGGTGAAGCGATCGTCGCGGGCGAACGCCGCCAACGCGACATCGGCCTGAACGGCGAACTCGAGCACCGCCGACGTGGGAGCGGAAACCGTGGCGACCAGGCCCACCCCGAAACGAGCCGCCTTGCTGACCAGTTCGAGCGCGCAACGGCTCGAAAGGAACACGAAACCCTCCTGCGGATCGGCCCCTGCGCGCAGCAAGGCTCCGATCAACTTATCGAGCGCGTTATGGCGTCCCACATCCTCGCGCAGCATAAGGAAATCGCCCTCGCGCGACACGAACGCCGCCGCATGCGTGGCACCCGTTGCCTGATGCATGCCCTGCTTATCGCGCAGGGCATTGGCAGCGCGCGTGATAGCCGTCGCCGGAAACGGGCGCGACGGACCCACATGTACCATGCGGGCGGGAAAATAGGACGGAACGTCCTGGTCGCACAGCGAGCGAGGACAGCCCGACAGAGGGCTCAGGCGCATAGCCGATTCGGATGCGGAAAGTCCTTCGCGCAACGCGACATCCACGATGGGCGCATCCGCCGTGCCGCCTATCTCCACCGATGCGATGTCGGAGGCGGCATCGACGACCCCGGCCGAGAACAGCGCGCCGTACGCCAGGTCGACCAGATCGACCGGCGTGCACGACAGCGCATTCAGGCACACGACGTTGCAAAACAGCAGCACAGGAATCTCGGCCGCCACCGTTTCGTCCCGCATATGCAGCCCGTGCGCGTCGTAGCGCACGCATTCGGGAACCGAACGAACCGATGCCTCGCGCCTGCGACGGTCGTCATCTCCTTCGAACGGAACGAATATCTTCTCGGCCACACCGACCTCCCGATCAACGAACATTGCTTGAAACCACGGCATCGACGCCTTTGCACGACGCGAAACGCCGACGCGCCGCCTAGCTCTCCTTCTTCGCATGGAATACGAACCAATACGCCAGGCCGACGAACAGCGCGCCGCCCACGATATTGCCCAGCGTTGCGGCCGAGATATTGTAGAAGATGCTGCTGAAATCGAGCGCCGAGGCGTCGACGGTCGACGCGTAGCCCGTGCTTTTGGCGAGCAGGCCCATGGGCA
This sequence comes from uncultured Slackia sp., assembly GCA_900555495.1. Classification (GTDB taxonomy): domain Bacteria; phylum Actinomycetota; class Coriobacteriia; order Coriobacteriales; family Eggerthellaceae; genus Slackia. The sequence continues at coordinate 2,530 of USLD01000110.1, forward strand.
GGAAGAACATGTTGGCCACGCAGTGCTCGAAACCGCAGGCCACGAAAGCCGAGATGGGAAGCAGGATGCCGATGACCTTGTCGACCACCGTGCGCGCGCCGAAGCCGATCCAGACCGCCAGGCACACGAAGATGTTGCACAGGATGCCCTTGAAGAACAGCGTGATCCAATCGGGCGTCACCTTCGACACCGCCACCGAAATCATGGCACTTCCCACCGCGCCGCCGTTCATGTCGCCGATATGCGCGAAATATACCAGAGCGACGGCGACCAGCGCGCCTGCCAAGTTGCCGAGCCACACGAGCGCCCAGTTCTTCGCCATGGCGCCCAGCGTGATCTTCTTGCTCGCCAACGCGCACACCATGAGCATGTTGCCGGTGAACAGCTCGGCGCCGCAGCAGAGCACCAGCACCAGGCCCAGGCTGAAGCACAGGCCGCCTACGACGCGCTGAACGGCGAAGGGGATGGAGGGATCGCCGAGGAACACGCAGAAATACAAGGCGCCGAAGGCGATGAACGCGCCCGCCAGCATGGACAGCACGAGCAGTTTCGCCACCGGCGTCTTGGTTTTCCCTATCGCGACGGCTTCGGCCTTCGCTTCGATTTCGGCCGGCGTCAGAGCGTCGGGCCTCACGGCCTTCACTTCGGAATCGTCCAGAACCGCCATGGATGGAATCTCCCTTCCTCTTATGCCCGCGCAATGCGGACGACCGATACGATGCGCGCGGCGGCGCGCCGCAGACACGCCCGGACGCGTCGGACGAGCCTGGAACCACCACGGTACCCCATGCCGCATTCGACGAACCGGGCGAATTCGCAGTCGGCGCGGATTACATGGCGACGAGAGGGCCCGCATCGGCGGATGGCGGCCGCGTTCACGTCGTATACTTACATAAACGCACGACGGCGCGGCGCCGCAGGTCGAAACGAACGGAGACACCATGAGCGAGAAAGAACGCATCAGGCTGACGCAGCTGACATCGCGCGGCGGTTGAGCGGCGAAATGGGGTCCGGGCGACCTCGACGACGTGCTTGCCGCGCTCGCGCAGCGCAGCGCGCACGACCTTCTTCCCGCCGACGCCGACAGGCTGTTGCTCGGCTTCGAGACGAGCGACGATGCGGCGGTCTGGCGAATCGACGACGACACCGCGGCGGTGCTTACCGTGGATTTCTTCACGCCCATCGTGGACGACCCGTACCTGTTCGGGCGAATCGCGGCGGCCAATTCGCTTTCGGACGTGTTCGCCATGGGAGCAAGGCCCCACGTGGCGCTCAACATGCTGGCGCTCGACAGCGCCTTGGGATGCGAAGTGGCGGCCGAAATCCTGCGCGGCGGCGCCGATGCCGTGCGCGAGGCCGGCGCCTTCGTGGCCGGCGGCCACACGATCGACGACGCGGAGCCTAAATACGGCCTGACCGTGTTCGGCACCGTGCATCCCGACCGCATCGTGCGCAACGCCGGCGCGCGACCTGGCGACGTGCTGTTTCTGACCAAGCCGCTGGGCACGGGCATCATGGTCGCAGCTCGCTCGGTAGGCCTGGCCGACGACGACGCCATGCGGGCCGTGACCGACGCCATGGCCGAGCTGAACCTGCATGCGGCCGAAGCCATGAAGGCCGCAGGAGTCCATGCCGCCACCGACGTGACCGGATTCGGTTTCGCGGGCCATCTGCACGAAATGCTCGCGGCAAGCGGATGCGCCGCCGCAATCTCTTGGAACGCGCTGCCGGTGTTCGAGGGCGCATGGGACAACGCCTGCGCCTACTGCAGGCCCAACCGCGCCTTTGCGATCATGGACCTGGCGGAGCGCTACATCGCGCAAGGCGAGCTTTCGGACGAGGAGTACGACAACCGCATGGCGGTGCTGTGCGACCCGCAGACCTCGGGCGGCATCCTGGCGGCCATCCCCCCCGATAAGGCCGACGAGTTCGCCCGCGAATTCGAACGACGCTCAGGAAGGCCCGCCTGCCGCATCGGCGCGATTACAGAAGGACCGGCCGGTACGATCGCATTGACCGATTGACCGACGGCAACGCCCGGCACGGCGCCCGAAAGCCGACGATTGCCGAGAAATGGAGGAGAACATGACATGCGTACGTATCGCGCGCCCCGAAGAATTCGAACAGGTGGCCGCGCTTTATGACGAAATGGTCGCCGACATGGCGCATTCCGCCTTCGACCCGCACTGGAACCGCGAAAACCATCCGAGCGATGCGTTTTTGAAGCAGGCGGTCGAGTGCGGACAGCTCATCGTATGCGAATACGAAGGCGAGCTCGCAGGGGCCTTGGTGCTCGACTCGGGCGGTGCGCAAGGCTACGAAGACGCCCCGTGGCCGACCGATGCGGCGGCCGACGAGGCCTCCGTCATCCACGTGCTATGCACCCTTCCCCGCCTGCAAGGAAAAGGGCTTGCGCGGGCTTTGCTGAAAGGCGCGCTCGACGTTGCGCGAAAGGACGGC
>USLD01000111.1 GCA_900555495.1 uncultured Slackia sp.
AGATGCTGTTCGTGCTTCCCGACGAAGGCTCGGCGCCTTCGGATATCCTGGCCGACGAGGCGCTGCTTGCATCGGCGCTGTTCGGCGAGGATGACGCCGACGCCGAGATAACCTATCGCATCCCGAAGTTCTCTTTCGACGCCGAGCTGCAGCTCGTCGACACGCTGCGCTCGATGGGGCTCGAGCTGCCGTTTTCCGACCGCGCCGACTTCTCTGCGATGACGTCTGCGCCTGCGTATTTGTCGTGCGTCAAGCACGGCGCTTGCGTGTCGATCGACGAAGAGGGGGCCGAGGCGGCGGCCTACACGATGGCGGGCGTTTCGGTCATGGCGATGCCCATGCCCGCCGATGCGCACCTCGATTTCGTCTGCGACAGGCCGTTTCTGTTCGCGATCCTCTCGCCCGAAGGCGCGCCGCTGTTCGTCGGCGTGGTAGAGAACCCCGCGGCGTAGCGTGTTCCGGCGTTCTCTTCGCGCATCATTATTTGCGAACAATCGTTTGCTATAATCGAGCGCGTCATCATCCGATGTATCGAACAAGGCCGCATGCGGCCTTGTCGTGTTTGCGCGCGCGGCGCATCGTGCCGCGTCCCAGAAGGAGTCTTATGCTTATCGACGCGCTTTCCGCCGTCATCGAGGAAAACGGAGCCCTTGCCGAGGTCTATGCCAAGCTCGACGCAGGGCAGGATGCCGCGCTCGCCGTGGCAGCTTCGGCGCGCCCGTTCGTCGTGGCCGCCCGCTTCGCCGCCAAGCCCCAGCCCATGCTGGTGGTGCTTCCGGGCGAAGACGCGGTGGAGGGTTTCGCCCGCAGCGTGGCCGCCTATCTGGGCGACGAGCGCGTGGCGGCGTTTCCCGCCCGCGCCGACCATCCCTTCGCGCCCAAGGCGGGCGACGCGCGTTTCATCGCCCGTAGGACAAGCGCCGCCTGGGCCGTTCAATCGGGTGCTCATAAGGTGGTCGTAGCCTCGGCCGCTTCGATCGTGCGCGCTTTGCCGCCGCATGCCGCCCGCGTGTTCGCGCCCATCTCGATCCGCCCCGAACGCGAGGCGGTCGATGCGGGCACGGGCGAGCTGCTCGATTTCGAATCGGTGGCCCAAGGCCTCGTTGCGCGCGGATTCCAGAACACGGGCGATGCGCTCGAGGGCCCCGGCACCTTCTGCGTGCGCGGCGGCACGATCGACGTGTTCCCGGGCGATACGCCGTATCCCGTGCGCGTCGATTTCTTCGGCGACGAGGTGGATGAAATCAGGCGCATCGTGCCTTCGACGGGGCAGACCATCATGTCGCTTCCCGAAGCGGATATCTATCCGGTGCGCGAATACCGCCTGAGCAAGAAGACCGTTTCCCGCGCCGTGCCCGTGGTGGCCAAGCGCGCCGAAAGCGACCCGGTCTGGCGCGAGATCTTCGGCAACCTGCAGGGCGGCACCGATTTCCCTGGGGCCGACGCGCTGCTTCCGCTGCTGTATCCTTCCACCGAATCGCTGTGCTCCTACGCCGCCGAGGGTTCGCTCGTGGTTTTGAGCGAGCCGCGCAGCATCTTCGACGACGCGTCGCGCGCCTACGAAGACGCCTGCGAGCGCGCTAAGGGAAGCCATATCGTGCCCGACGGGCTCTATATCGCGCCCGCCGCGCTCGATTTCGGTTCGGCGCAGCGCTATACGCTTTCGTCGATCATGCAGGTCGGCGGCATGGTGGACGATCAGCTGCCGGTCAAGCGCACCGAAGTGGCGGGTAGTGCCGAAAAGCTGGTCGGCCGCCTGCGCTCGCTGGTCGACCAGCGCTATACCGTGGTGTTCAGCGTGCCCGACGTGCGCGCCCGCCGCGACATGAAGCTTCTGCTGGTCGATAACGCGCTGCCCGTGGTCGAGATCTTGGACGAGCGGGTGGAAGCGCGCGACGACGTGCCGAAGGACTGCGATGAGCCCGCTCGTCGCGTGCATGGTCGCAGCTCGGTCCGTTCGGGTTCCGACCACGAGGCATGGCATCGCGACGTGCGCAAGCTCAAGCGCGGCGTGGTGAACGTGGTCGACGTGGACATACCTTTGGGCATGGTCGTTCCCAAGGCCAAGCTCGGCCTCGTGTCGGTGCACGATACGCAGGGGCGCACCTCGCAGATCAGGGGCCGCCGCCGCGTCGACATGACCGAGGTCACCTTCCCGTTCGCTCCGGGCGATTACGTGGTGCATGCGGCCCACGGCGTGGCGCTGTTCAAAGACATCGTGCGCCAAGACGTCGGCGGCATGATGCGCGACTACCTTCTTCTGGAATACGCCGAAGGCGACAAGCTCTTCGTTCCCGTCGAGCAGCTCGACCGCGTGACGCGCTACGTCGGGCCCGAGGGCTCGAGCCCGCGCTGCACGCGTCTGAACACGAGCGACTGGTCGCGCGCGCTGTCGAAGGCCCGCAAGGCCACCAAGCAGCTTGCGTTCGACCTGGTGGACGTCTATACGCGCCGTGCGAGCGTCCAGGGATTCCGCTACGCGCCCGACACGCCGTGGCAGCGCGAGATGGAAGAGGCCTTCCCTTACGAGGAGACGCCCGACCAGCTGGCGGCGATTGCCGAGGTCAAGGCCGACATGCAGTCGTCCAAGCCGATGGACCGCCTGGTCTGCGGCGACGTGGGCTTCGGCAAGACCGAGGTGGCGCTGCGCGCCGCGTTCAAGGCCACTCAGGACAACAAGCAGGTCATGGTGCTGTGTCCGACCACCATTCTGGCGCAGCAGCACTACACCACGTTCAAAGACCGTTTCGACCCCTTCGACGTGAAGGTCGAGGTGCTCTCGCGCTTCCGCAGCCCCGCCGAGCAGAAGTTCGCGCTCAAGGGATTCGCCGACGGTTCGGTGCAGGTGCTCGTCGGCACGCATCGCCTGCTTTCGCGCGATGTGAACCCGCGCGACCTGGGCCTGGTCATCATCGACGAGGAGCAGCGCTTCGGCGTGGCGCATAAAGAGCAGATGAAAAACCTGCGCGAGCAGATCGACGTGCTGACGCTGTCGGCCACGCCCATTCCGCGCACCATGCAGATGAGCCTGTCGGGCGTGCGCGACATGAGCCTGATCCTCACGCCGCCCGACAACCGCCGTCCGGTGGACGTGCATGTGGGCGAGTGGGATATCGACGTGGTGAGCGACGCCATCAGGCGCGAGCTGAACCGCGGCGGCCAGGTGTATTACGTGAGCAATCGCGTGCGCACGATCGAGGAGGCGGTGGCGCGCGTGGGCGCGGCGGCGGCCGAGGCGCGCGTGGGCGTGGCACATGGCAAGATGAGCAAGGAAGAGCTCGAGCGCGTGATGGAGGATTTCTCCGCCGGCGCGATCGACGTGTTGGTGGCCACCACGATCATCGAAAGCGGCATCGACAACCCGCACACCAACACGCTCATCATCGAGGACTCGCAGCGCCTGGGCCTGGCTCAGATGTATCAGCTCAAGGGGCGCGTCGGCCGCAGCTCGCAGCAGGCCTACGCCTACTTCATGTTCCCCGAAAACGTCAGCCTGACCGAAGAGGCCATGGCGCGCCTCGACGCGATCAACGAGCATCGCGATCTAGGCAGCGGCATGCGCGTCGCTATGCGCGACCTGGAGATTCGCGGCGCAGGCAGTCTTTTGGGCGCCGAACAGAGCGGCAACATGAGCGGCGTGGGCTTCGATCTGTTCGCGCAGATGCTCAGCCAGGCGGTCTCCGATGCGCGCGAGGGAAAGCCCGACGCGGGCGAGGGCCTGCCGCCGGCGCTGTCCGACATCACGGTGAATATGCCGGTGCACACGTATATCCCCGAGGAATACGTGCCCGACGCCGACGAGCGCGTGCTGCTGTACCGCAAGCTCGCGTGCGCCGAGGTCCCCGAAACCGTCGACGAGCTGCTCGAGCAGACCAGGCAGCGCCACGGCGCCATGCCGCAGGCGTGCGAGAACATGTTCGCGAAGTCGCGCCTGCGCGCCTGGGCGTCCGAGCACGGCGTGAAGCTGATCAGCTCTTCGGGCGGCAAGGTGACGATCGAGCCGATCGATGTGGGCCGCGACGCGTTGACGCCGTTGCGGCGCTACGGTGCGCGCTACGTCGCCCAGACCTCCAAGCTGTCCGTGCCCGTGAAGTACTTTAATTTGGGCGAAGACGACAGCCTTATCGAAGCCGTCGAGGGCCTTGTGCGCGACTTGGTCGAAGGCACGGCGCCGCGCGCGGGAAAGACCCGATGAGCGCGCAGAGGGAGTCGCGCAGCGCGACGTCGTCGAAAAGCGGCAGGCAGACGGCTGCAAAGCCCAAGGCGGCGACGTCGAAGGCCGCAGGGTCCAAGGCGTCTGCGTCGAAGGCGCCTGCCGTCAAGCCCGCCGCGAAGACGAAGAAAGCTCCTGCGCGTGCAACGGCTCGGACGAAAGCGTCCGCCGCAGCGAAGAAGGCCGCTCCCGTGAAGACGGTTTCCGGCGAGCGGCCTTCGGGCGGTTTCGTGAAGCGTGGCGTGCACGCGTTCACGCGTTCGTACCTGGTGCGCTTCATCACGGTGCTCGCCGTGGTGGTCGCGGCGGTCTTCATCGCCGCAAGCGCGTTTTCGGCGCAGTCGAACGCGCCCGTCACGCAGCGCGCCGACGGCCTGCCCGTCTACATTACCGACGAGATGATCGACACGGCGCGCGCGATGCAGCACGAATACGGCCACCCGGCCGGCTGCACGATCGCACAGATCATCCAAGAAAGCGGCCAGGGAACGACGCTGTCGATGCTCGCGGAGCGCGACAACAACCTCTTCGGCATGAAATGGGTCGATTCGTTCGCGGGCAAGCACGGCGTGGTGGGCCCGGTGGAGTGGGGGACCGACGAAGAATACGACGGCAAGACGGTCGCGATCAAGGACGCCTTCATCGAGTTCGAATCGAAGAAGGCCTGCATCGAATTCCGTTCGAGCGTTTTTCTTCAGTCTTCGACGTATGCCGACAACGCCACGATCCGCCGCGCTATCG
>USLD01000112.1 GCA_900555495.1 uncultured Slackia sp.
GCACGGTTGACCGTAAGGCGCTGCTCCTCGGACAGCTCGTCCATACCCAGAATGGCGATGATGTCCTGCAGGTCCTTGTAGTTCTGCAGAAGCTCCTGGATACCGGTGGCGACACGGTAGTGCTCCTCGCCCACGATGGCGGGCTCGAGAGCGCGGGAGGTGGACTCCAGCGGGTCGACAGCCGGGTAGATGCCGAGCTCGGCGATGGAACGGGAAAGAACCGTCTTCGCGTCGAGGTGGGTGAACGTCGTGGCCGGCGCGGGGTCGGTCAAGTCGTCGGCGGGAACGTAAACGGCCTGCACCGAGGTAATGGAACCCGTGGTGGTAGACGTAATGCGTTCCTGCAGGTCGCCCATCTCGGTAGCCAGCGTAGGCTGGTAACCGACTGCGGACGGCATGCGGCCGAGCAGTGCGGACACCTCGGAACCTGCCTGGGTGAAACGGAAGATGTTGTCGACGAACAACAACACGTCCTGACCCTGGTCACGGAAGTACTCGGCCTCGGTCAGACCGGCCAGACCGACGCGCAGACGCGCTCCCGGCGGCTCGTTCATCTGGCCGTAGACCAGACAGGTCTTCTCGATAACGCCGGACTCGCTCATCTCCAGGTAGAGGTCGGTACCCTCGCGGGTACGCTCGCCGACGCCGGTGAACACGGACGTGCCGCCGTGCTCCTGGGCCAGGTTGTTGATGAGCTCCTGGATGATAACGGTCTTGCCGACGCCTGCGCCGCCGAACAGACCCGTCTTACCGCCCTTGATGAAGGGCTCGATAAGGTCGATGGCCTTGATGCCGGTCTCGAAGATCTCGGTCTTCGTGATCAGGCTATCGTACTCAGGGGCAGGGCGATGAATCGGCATGTAGCCGGAAACCTCGGGCATCGGCTTCTCGTCGACGGGCTCGCCGACGACGTTCCAAATGCGACCCAGGGTCTCGGGACCGACGGGCATCATGATAGGATGGCCCGTGTCGACGACCTCGGCGCCACGCACCAGGCCGTCAGTGGAACTCATGGCGACGGAACGCACGAGGTTGCCGGGAAGCATGGTTTCGACTTCCAGGACGACGTGGATCTCGCCGACAGGAGTAGTGGCATCAACCGTCAGCGCGTTATAAATCGCCGGCAGCTGATCCGCAGGGAACTCGACGTCAACGACAGGGCCGACGATACGCACAATGCGTCCCGTAGCGCCTTTGCTGGCCTCAAGCTCCGCTTTGGTAAGCATTTTCTCGTCAGCCATTTAATCCTCCAAAGCTGCAGCGCCACCCACGATCTCGGAGATCTCAGTGGTGATGGCACCTTGACGTACACGGTTATACAACCTCGACAGCGTTTCCACCATCTCGTTCGCGTTCTCGGTAGCCGAGTGCATTGCGGAGCGGCGTGCAGACTGCTCGCCTGCGGCGGAGTCGATCAACGCATGGTAGATCGAGGTGCGCAGGTATGCGGGCAGCAAACGCGCCAGCACATCGGCCGGCTCGGGTTCGAACTCGAGACCGGCGGGAACGGAATCGGTTGCAGCTTCCGCCTGATCGGCGGCAGCGGCCATGACAGCTTGCGTATCGACAGGCAGGATGACTTCCTCGCGAAGCACCTGTTCGGCAGCGTTCTTCGCGTGGTTGTACACCAGCACCACCTCGTCGATACTGCCTTCTTCATACGCTTTGACAGCGTAATCGGCGATGGCATTCGCCTCTTCGAGCGTAGGGTCGGCAGAAAGATCCTTGAAATCAAGCACCGGTTCGATCTTGCGGTACTTGAAAAATCCAATAGCCTTCTTGCCGCAGGCGATAACATCGACCTCGACACCCTGCGCCTTTTTCGCGCGGATCAGCTTCTCAACCGTACGCAGGACGTTGGAATTGAAGCCGCCGGCGAGGCCGCGGTCGGAGACCACGGCCACAACCAGCATGCGTTTCACATCCGAACGCTTTTCCAGCAAGGGATTCTCGCTGGCCTGCACGCGCGCGGCGACGCCTTGCAGCATCTCGGTCATGGACTCGGCGTAGGGCGTCGCGACGGCAATACGCTCGGTGGCGTGCTTCACCTTGGCGCCCGCGACCATCTCCATGGTGCGCGTGATCTGCTTGGTCGAAGAGACCGACTTGATGCGCTTTTCAATGTCGTGCAGGTTAGGCATATTCAGGCCTTCCTTTACGCCGCGAATTGCTTCTTGAAGGCGTCGATGGCCGCTTTGAGGGCCTCTTCGCTTTCAGGCGTGAACTTCGCATCCTCGCGGATCTTCTTCAGCACGTCGGCATGGCTTGCGCGCAGGTAGACGATGAGCTCGTCGCGGAAACGAACGACGTTCTTGACGTCGATGTCGTCCAGGAAGCCCTTGCCGCCGCAGTAAACGGCCACAGCCTCTTCCTCGAACGCCAGCGGGTTGTAACGGTTCTGCTTGAGCAGCTCCGTCATGCGGGCGCCGCGGTTGAGCTGATCCTGCGTGGACTTGTCCAGGTCGGAGCCGAACTGGGTGAACGCCTGAAGCTCGCGATAAGCTGCAAGGTCGAGACGCAGCGTGCCGGAAACGGACTTGACGGCCTTGGTCTGCGCAGAGCCGCCGACTCGGGAAACCGAGATGCCGACGTCGATTGCGGGACGCTGGCCCTGGTAGAACAGGTCCGTGACCAGGAAGATCTGACCGTCGGTGATGGAGATGACGTTGGTCGGGATGTATGCCGAAACGTCGCCTGCCTGCGTCTCGATGATCGGCAGAGCCGTCATGGAGCCGCAACCGTATTCGTCGGACATCTTCACTGCGCGCTCGAGCAGGCGAGAATGCAGATAGAAGATGTCGCCGGGGTAAGCCTCGCGTCCCGGCGGGCGACGCAGGGTCAGAGACATCTGACGGTATGCGACAGCCTGCTTGGACAGGTCATCATAGATGATCAGCACGTGGCGACCGTGGTTCTCGGGACCTGCGGGCTGTCCGTCTTCGCCGGTGTAGACGAAGTACTCGCCCATTGCGGCACCGGCCATCGGAGCGATGTACTGCAGCGGAGCGCTATCGGAAGCGTTAGCGGCGACGATGATCGTCTTGTCCATGACGCCGTGCTTCTCCAGCGTTTCCATGACGCCCGCCACCGTGGAGGCCTTCTGGCCGACGGCGACGTAGATGCAGATGATATCGGTGTTCTTCTGGTTGATGATGGCATCGATCGCGATAGCGGTCTTGCCGGTCTGGCGGTCGCCGATGATCAGCTCGCGCTGGCCGCGTCCGATAGGCACCATGGCGTCGACGGCGATGATGCCGGTCTGCATGGGCTCGTGGACAGGCTTGCGGCTGATGACGCCCGGGGCCTTGAACTCGACCGGGCGCACGCCCTCGGCCTTGATCGGACCCTTGCCGTCGATCGGCATGCCCAGCGGGTTCACGACGCGACCGAGCAGACCCTTGCCCGAAGGCACTTCCATGATCTTGCCGGTGGTGCGAACCTGGTCGTTTTCTCGAATTGCGGTGACATCGCCGAGGAGCACGGCGCCGACTTCGTCTTCCTCGAGGTTCTGAGCCAGACCGTACACGGTCTTGCCGCCCTCACCGAGGAATTCCAGAAGCTCGCCTGCCATGGCGCCCTTCAACCCATCGACGCGAGCAATACCGTCGCCGACCTGGACGACCGTACCGACCTCGCGGGCATCGACGCTGGTTTCGAGCGATTCCAGCTGCTTGCGCAATGCTTCGTCGATAGACTTTGCGGTGATTTCTGTCACTAGCATTCACCTCCATCGTTGGATTCCGTAAGCACGTTGCGAGTATGCTCCAGCTGAGAAGCGACGCTCGCGTCGATGCGTTTTCCATGGGTACTCATGATAATGCCGCCCAGGATGGACGCGTCGATGTGCTCGCGCAGCACGACGCTTTTGCCCAAATCCTTGGAAAGCTTGTCGGTGATGACCGTGCGAAGCTCGTCGTCGAGGGAGACCACGGTGGTCACATCGACGACGCAAACGCCCAGCTTCTCTTCGGAAGCCTCTTCGAAGGAAGAGACGACCGCCGAGAGCTTGCCGAGGTTGCCACGCTCCGCCATAACGGCGATCACGCTGTTGACCAAGGGGTCTACTCCCTCGAACACGTTGGCGGCCAAACGTCCACGCTGCTCAGGGGAATACGCCGAGTTGGCCAGGGCATCGCGCAAATCCGCGTTGCCGCGGTAAATGCCGAGCACGGCCTCCAGCTGATCGCGCACGTCGAGCACGCGCTCCTGTCCGCCTTCGTTCATGGCGGCTTCCAGAAGCAGGTTCACATACGTGGCGACTTCTTCTTTTGCAAGCAGACGATTAGTTGGCATTGAAGCTACCTGCCTCTTCGACATAGCGCTTGATCATAGCGCGGTGCTGTTCGTCGGACAGATCGTTGCCGATGAGCTTGGCGGCGACGGCGACCGAAAGGTCGGCGACGGAGCTCTGGAGCTCGGAAACGGCAGCCTTCTTCTCGGCCTCGATGGCCACGTGGGCCTTCTCGATCATGTCGGCAGCTTCCTGGTGCGCCTTAGCCGTGATGTCGGCCTTCACGTCTTCGCCGGTCTTCTTGGCATCGGCGACGATGCGAGAAGCCTCGGCCTTGGCCTCGGCGAGCTGCTGCTTGTACTCTTCAAGCAGACGCTCGCTTTCCTGGCGGGCATCTTCGGCATTCTTCAGATCATCGCGGATGGTGTTCGCGCGCTTCTCGAGCATACGATCGAACACAGGCCAGCCGAACTTCGCAAGAACGACCCACAGGATGATGAAGGCGACGAGCATGGGGATGAATTCATTCATCTTGGGCAGAATGGCTTCGACGCCACCGCCCTCAGAAGCGAATGCATACGCGGGGCTGCAAAGAGCGACGGCGGACGCGGAAACGATCACGGCGCCGATTTTGCCAGCCTTAGGTGAGTACGCTTTCAACTCGCTTGCCTCCTGTTCTTCTCTCGTGAAAATCATGCAGTGAATCGAATCGATTAAC